>CBDUCC010000034.1:0-16350 GCA_965365555.1 uncultured Myxococcales bacterium
CGCAACACGATCGCCCATCAGTTCACTCACTGTGAACGCTTCGGGAACGTCGAGCAGAAACGCGTCGCTTCTGTGGTAGCCGAGCTTCCAGTGGAGTGGATAGATCGTCACTTTGTCGGCGCGGCGAGTCTGCACCTCCGAAGCCTGCCGAATGATCTCTTCCGAGAGGAGCTCCACGCCGCCGAGCTCCCCGCCCATCGCCAGGACGGCATACATCTTCGCCAGTGACCGGGCCGTCGCAACGCCGTTCATGGCCGGGAGACAGGCCTTCCAGAACGCAGGATGAGAGTAGAGCTGCTTTGCGTTTCTCGGCGTGATTCCACGCTTCCAGAGGTCGCGCACCGAACGCGTGCGCACCCAAGGTGGAACTCGATAGTCCATCGACAGAGGCCTCGGGTTCGATCGCTGGAGCGGCGGCAGACCCTCGAAGTCGGGGAGTCGGTCCATGTGCTGGTCGGCCTCGCCGATGAGGAGGCCATCGAGGCCGAGAGGTTGAACGATTCGGTGTTCCAGGAACTCCGGAACGCTCAGCCCCGAGACTCGTCGAATCAGCTCGCCGACGAGCCAACCGAAGGTCACCGCTTGGTATGCGTTTGCCGTGCCCGGGCGAAAATCGGGCTCGGCTTTCTCGAGTCGGGAGACGATCAGGTCCCAGTCGAGGATGTCGGTGATGCGTTCGACCAGCGGCGTGATCCGATGAAGACCGGCCTGATGGGAGAGCATCAGACGGACCGTGATGTCTTGCTTGCCGTTGCAGCCGAACTCGGGCCAATAGTCGGCGACGGGCGCTTCGTAGTCGATCCTGCCTTCCGTCGCGAGGATGTGCAGCGCGGTCGCGGCGATGCCTTTGGTGCCGGAGTAGCAGATCGACATCGTGTCGCGCTCCCAGGGGGTTCCATCGCTCCGTGCGGGCCCGGCCCAGATATCGACGACCGGTTGGCCTCGGAGGAACACCGCGGCCGCAGCGCCACCTCCATAATGGCGGAGCTGCTTCTTCATCAGAGCCGCCACGGGCTCGAAGCGCGACTGGTAGTAGCCGTGAATCTCGACGTCGTTCGCCATGGGCTTCTTCGGGCGTACTACTGACTCAGCCGATTGGTCCAAAAATCGCAGCGGCGAAGTCGAGCAGGAACATCATGACCATTCCGGCGGAGAGTGCCGCCGCAGAAGTCTGGAGGAGGCTCCAGTCGGCGTCGGGCTCCTCGTCCAAATGAAAGAAGATCGGAAAACTCGCGACGAAATAGAGAGAATAGAAAAGCGAGCCGTAGGCGAGCATCCGTTGCATGTCGCGGTAGTGGAACTGGCTCTCGATCCAGGGATTGGCCATCGACTTGGTTTCAATCCAAGCCCATACGTACGCGACGAGCACGAGTAAGACGGGCCAGAGGATCGCACGTACCGGCAGACGCGATGTCCGCAGTCTACGAAGTACGATCACCGCAGTGCTGTGGTAGGTCAGGAAGTACGCCTGGGTGAGCAAGTACATCAAGACGGGCACCTGCTGTTCCCCGGAGCCGACGAGGGTCGCGTCGAGGTTTAGCTCGATCATCGGGTAGTCGTAGACCATGCCGAGCACGTCGAAGAAGTACTCGCTGCCGAAGTAGTTCGCGGCGAAGTTGAAGATCGCGATGTAGAGGTTTGCTTTGAACCAATAGCTTCGGTACCAGGGGCGTCCGATGGAGCGCTCGTCACGAACGAGCGCGGGAACGATGACCAGCGGAGCCGCCACCAGCACTCCAATCCCGAGGAAGCCCCACTCACCGATCCGATGAACGACACCGAGACCCATGACCAGCGCCATGACCGTCATCCAGACGGGGGAGTACGCCACAAAGAACTTCTCCCCCCAGGCCTTGCTCGGGTTTGCCGAGAACCAGCGCGGGCCGGTGTCTTCCGTCGTCACGAGACGGCCCTCAGTTCTTGGAGCGGTGCTTCCCGAACAGCGGCTCGGTGTAGACCTGCGCCCCGAAGGTGACGAACCAGGTACTGCTGACCTCGAAGTTCGACAGCGGCGGCGGCTGGTGGCCCAGCATCAATGGAAGGAAACCCGACTGAACGAAGAAGTCGACCAGGAGGTTCTGCTTGCTCTCGTACGTGTATCCGCCGCCGAGGAAGAACGGGAGCTCTACGACGGTCTTGACCCCGGCACCGCCGTTGAGGTTCACGACGCTCACTCCACCGCCGATCTGAACGAAGCCATGGTCGGTGACGTTGACCGTTCCCGCTCCACCCCAATCGAAGTCGAACGTCACGTTGGACGGGTCGCTCGTGTAGGCGGCGTAGGAGTCTCCGGCTACGAGCGTGAAGCCCGTGTTCATGTCCATGGTGAAGATGCCGAGGATCTCGAAGATGCGAAGCGGAACATTCGCGGTGAGTCGGAAGTCGGTGTTGGCTGGAAGCGAGAGAACGAGATCGACCCCGACGGCGAGCACGTCGGTCTCGAGAAACTGGTAGCGCGCGTAGACGGGGATGTCACCGTAGCGGCCCTTCGGTGACATGATGACGGTCAGTAGCCCGTTGCCTGCCGTCACAGGAACCGTGCCGATCCGCTGACTGCTGATTCCGATCTCCAGACCCTCGACCGGAGAGAGCGCCCCACCAATGTCGATCGACGAGAGAGTGCCGGGCTGAAACGTACCGCCGACGTAGATCCGCCCGTCTGCCCGCACCATGCCCTCTTGCAAAACGAGTGGCCTGCGCGCCCAGCGGATCGGGTAGCCGTAGTCCGTACGCGGGGTCCCTGCCTGGTCCTCTAGCTCCTCGCTTTCGATCACAGTCTCGGCGAGCGGCTCTTCCGCGGGCGGTTCTTCAGCGTCGGCGGCCAGGGAAATCAACGAGCCCGCGAGGAACGCCACCGCAGCTGCAAACGACTTGAACCGACACGACATACCAACTCCCATCGAACGAGGGGCTGTATCCCAAATTGTCGGGGGGTTTGTCGATGGAATTCGGGGATAACGGCTCAGAACCGTTTTCGATAGCGGATCCGAATCGGCGGCTTCGGCCCCAGGACGAGACCCTGAAAGTCGGTCTCGATGGCGTCTCCCAGCAACTGAAAATCATATCGATTGAGAAGCACGGCGATGATCGTCTTGATCTGCAGAATCGCGAAAGCATTGCCCAGGCACTTGTGGCGCCCGCCCCCAAATGAGATGTACGTGAAGGGGCGTCGGTCCTCCTCACGCGGAGCGCGGTAACGATCAGGATCGAACTCGAGTGGGTTCTCGAAGACGCTGGCATCGCGGTGGGCGACCATCGGGGAAACGGCGACCCAGTTGCCCTTCTTCACCTGGTAGCCGAGGATCTCACAGTCCTGAAGCGCGGCGCGAAGCAAGATGAAGAGCGGCGGATGAATGCGAAGGGCTTCTTTCACCGCCCCCTCGGTCTTTTCGAGATCCCTGAGCGACTGAAAATCGTAGTTCTCCGATCCTGCATAGCGCGAGCGGATCTCGCCTGTGACCTCGTCGAGAAAACGAGGATGCTGAAGCAGCTCGATGAGGGTCCACGCCGTCGTGACCGAGCTCGTATGATGGCCGGCGAACATGGCTGCGACGAGCATCCCGGTGATCTCGTGGTCGCTCAGCTTGCTGCCGTCTGAATACTTGGAGTCCATCAGCGTTTGAAGGAAATCCTCGCCGCGATAACCAGAGCGCCGTCGTTTCTCGACGATCTCGGAAACCATCTCGCCGAGTCGCGCACGCGCGCGGTCGCGGCGCCGGAAGGCCGGAATGGGAAGGTAGGGGTGAATGTAGCCCCACGCGACGATTCCGCGCTCGAGATCGTAGTAGACCTGGGCGAACTCCTCGCTCATCTCATTTCGAAACTCGGTGCCCAGCAAGCAACTACTCGAGGTGAAGTTCGTCAGCATCCCGAAGAACGCAGTGGCTTCGATCTCTCCCTCGTCGCCCCAGCCTTCGACGATGTCTAGGGTCTCACGCGCGACGATCTCCGTGTACGTTCGCATCCGTGCATTACGAAGGGCCGGATAGAGCATGTGCATCTGCTCGGCCATCCGCGCGGGCTCCGCGCCGTACGCCACACCCTCGCCGAACACTGGCACCATCATCTTGTACGCCGCGTTGGGACTGAGAACGTCGTCCGGAAGTCGGAACAAAGCTTCATGGGCCTCTGGGCCGGTGAACAGAATCATATCCTTGCCGAAGAGCTTGAAGCGCCCTACCCGACCGCATTCGTCGTATGTCCGTTGCAGCAGGCCGATGGTGTCTTTCACGAACGCCATCGTATGACCGACGATGGGCAACCCACCTTTGAGCTTCGGCGGTCGCTTCGTGGCTCCCGCGGGAAACGGTGTCTCGGTGGATTCGGCTCGTGCAGTCACTTCGTGCTCCTCAATAGGCTTCGGCGAATTTGTTCATCGATCCGCATGGCGAGGTCTTCGGAGCTCTCCTGCATCCCGGACTCCACCCAGGCCGACATGAACACCTGTTGGATCGAGACCATGATGCGGGCTGCGAGCATTGGATCGCCGGGCTGGGCATCCCCGTCGCGCATGGCCTCGCCGACCACCATTGCGATCAGCTCGATGCCCCGCCGCCAGGCGCTGACCTGGCCCTCGGCGGCCTGCTCAGGATTGAACGCCCAGGCACGGCTTCCGAGGTGGATGCGGAGGAAGTCCGGATGCTCGGTGAGCCAGCGGATGAACAATCGATTGCCGCTCAGAAGTCGGTTCACCGCCCGCTGCTCGCCGGACATCGCTTCCCCAACCAAGAGAAACAGCTCCGCGAGACGCTCATCGTGGATCGCTTCTAGGATCGCTGCCTTGCCATCGAACACCGAGTAGAGCGTGCCGAGCGAGAGACCCGAAGCCGACGCGATGTCCTGGATCTTCGTGCGCTCATAGCCCCGGCTGGCGAACAGATGCTCGGCCGCCTCGACGACCAGGCTCCGGTACATCGTCGTCTTCGCGGTCCTGGCGCGCGCGGTCGCAGGCGGCATCGGCGAGGAGAATAGAACACTATTCTCATTTTTGAAATGGAATTGCATTCAGCTCTCCGATTCTCCTTCGTATCTCCAGCTTCTCGTGTTATTTCAGTCGCTTGTAGGTTTCCAAAGGAGCTCCCGAATGCGAATCAAAGCCGACTTCGATCTCTGTCAGGGCCATGCGAACTGCATGGGCGAGGCGCCCGAGGTCTTCCAGGTGGACGACAAGGGCTACCTCAACATCCTCCAAGAAGAGCCCCCGGAGGAGCTGCGAGAGAAGGTCGAGCTGGCCGTGAAGTACTGCCCTACCGGAGCCCTCCGCCTGGAAGAATGAATGCGGCCATCTGGCCGCGAACCAGAGCTCACTCCCAGGGCTTGATGCTCAGGAACGCATCGGTTCTGCTGAGTTTCTCGCTCAGCCCCGTCGCGAGGTTTCGAAAGAGAACCACTCCGATATCGCTTCGCTGCTGGAGCAACGCGTTCAAGTCGTTGTGATGGACGGTCGCTGCTTCGACCCTGCCCACCGCGACCGCGGTGGCCGTATGAGGCGTCTTGCGCAGCAGCGAGACTTCGCCGAGCAGCTCTCCCTCACGCACGGTCCCCACTTCCTCCTCGTTTCGGGAATAGACGCGGGCGCTACCCGAAAGCACGATGTAGAGGCGAGCATCGCGTTCACCAGCGTTGACGATCGGCTCCCCATCTTCGAAGTGAACGGTTTCGAAGAGCGTGGAGAGTCTCGAAACCTGTTCCCGGTTGAGGCTCATGCCCAAACGCGTTGCGGTAAGAAGCTGGACCAACTTGGGTTGAATGGCGCGAGTGTTGAGTCCCCGAATGACCGTTTCGAAGACCGGCTTCGACTGCTCCAACAAGTGGAGCCGATCGGTGGAGACCGGTATGTAGAAGCGCTGCATGCGCACCGTGTCGAGCCGCTCGACATGATGGAACACGGAAGCTGGCAGGTACGCCACTGGAACGAAGCCGAGGTCGAGCAACGTCTTCTGCATCCGAGGTGCATGGGCATTGACGTCGACCTCCACGTAGTCGACGCGCCACTCTTCGCGCGAGCGGCGCATGAGCTCCTTGAGCAAGAAATGAATCGGATGCTCGTCGGCTGCGACGAGCTCGAAGATTCTCACGGCGTGATCGAGGCTCGCGTCGTGCGCGTACCCCACGGCACCCACTAGATCGCCGTGCCTGCGAGCAAGCAGATAGGAGGTGTTGTGGGACTCGAGCGTACGAAGCCCGAAATGAAGCCGAGAACGACTGAAGATCTCGGGGTGCTTGACCCGGCCGCGCTCGAAGCGAAGGAGCGAGGCATAGCCACGCGCGCCCATCTCCTCGATCTCGAAGCTCTCGTCGAGCGCGTAGGGAGGAGACATCTCGTCGACGATGGCGTCCGCGTCAATTCCGCAGCTCTTCAGCGCACGTTGCGCGAGACCGTACACCTGTGGCGCGACCCTGGGATGGTTCCGACGGAGCCTGAGCCCATCGCCGAAGTGACGAACGAAAAGGGCAACGGACTCGCCATTGTGAACGGGAAGAAAGCCGACAGGCGCGAAACCGTGCGATAGTGAGATCTGCTGTGACCGGGTGTGGGCGACTCGGTTGTCGGCGAAGCCGATGTGAAGATAGGGCGCGACACGGTGAATTCGCTCGCTCATCAGCCTGTGCCCAATGTGTCGTCCCCGCACCTCGGGGTGAACGACGAGCCGCCCGAACTCGCCGATCAGGTCGGAGTAGGCGCCCACGTCGATAACGACGGAGGCCGACGCGAGGATCTCGCCCTTGGCGTCCTCGGCGACCAACACATGCGAATTGTCGCTGTAGATCATCTTGCGGAGGTACGACTCCGCGATGAACTCGGGATGCGAGTATCGCTCCCCATAGGCGACGTAGAACAGCGCCTGGATCCCGGCGATGTCGCCGCCGTCCGCGGGGCGAATCGTGACTTCGGCCGGCGCCACCTCACCCATACCCGGTACCGTGCATGCAAAAAGCGGGTCAGTGTTCGGGATCCCGGCGTCAGTCGCTTGGGCAGGGCCCCTCGGCGGCCGGCGGACAGGGTGCTACGGCGATCCCATCGATCGTCAGGACCACGGACCGGTGCATGAAAGGGCCACCCCAGATCGAGCGGGTACGCATCGCTAGCGTGCCGAGCACCCGGCCCGCAATAATTGCGCCGAGAGTCTCCGGAACGGGCTTGGCAAAGTGGATCATGCCGTAGGGAACGAGCATGACGAGTATCCCGCCGGAGCCGAACCTGTGACTCAGGGCCTTCAACAGGTAGCTGCGGCAGAAGAACTCCAGTGAGACGAACGGAAGCGCGCAGACGATCTGCCAACGTAGGAAGGGCCAGAGCGATTGGTTGGCATATTTACGGAACGGGTACGTGGGAAGGAACTCTTCCTGGGTCGGGACGAACAACAGCGTAGTCTCGGATTCGCTCGCCGGGCATCAGCGCAACCGTGATGCAGGGAAGGACCACGTAGCTCACCGAGCGGAAGGAGCGGATGGCATTCTTGGTTTGTAGGCTAAGCTCTGACGAGATGGCTGCTGCCAGTGACTCCCGAGTCCGCGCCTTGATCGTGCTTGCCACGCTGGCGCTCTGCGCGCTGTTCACGGCGCAGGGAGCGACTGCTTTGTTGTCCGCGAAGGTGTTGGCGTCGGAGACTGCACCCACGACGCGGCCCACCGGCCGTCGGATGGTCCCTTCGAGTGCTCGGCAACGCCACGACCCGAACGTCATCTTGCGCCGCAACATCTTCGACTCGGAGCTCGGTGACCTCACCTCGATCGAGGACGCCCAGACCTCCCTGCCAGACACCGAGTTGCCGAGCGATGGCGAGGTGGAGGCCGTCTGCACGAACGACCTCCGCTTGATTGGTACCGTCGTCATGCCAGGAGAGCTGGAACAGTCTCTCGCTGCCATCGTTGGGAGCGATCAGAAAGCAGGACTGCACCGAGGCGGCGCCGAAGTCGAAGGCGCGCGGATTCGATCCATCCAATCGGATGCTGTGGTGTTACAGACGACCACCGGTTTCTGCAGAATCGCGATGTTCGAAGTCACCCCGAAAGACAAGCCAGTACGACGGCCGATTCCGACGCCCAAGCCCGCCGCGGACGAGATGAAGGGCAAGAAGAGGCCCGACGCGGACCGAAACGCGGGGCTCAGCGAAACGGAGCTCGCTGAAGGTATCGAGAAGGTCAGCGACACCAACTACAACATTTCGAAGACGATGCTGAACAAGGTTCTCGACAACGCGGGTCGGCTCATCGGTATCGCAGCGGTCAGGCCGAAGATGGAAGATGGCCGATCGGTCGGCATGGAGATACGAGGCGTCCGCGCCAACACGCTGCTCACGAAGCTGGGGATCCAGAACGGCGATATTCTCGAGAGCGTCAACGGTCAGTCCCTCACGAGTACCGATGCCGCCCTGGGCGCATACACGGCCTTGAGAACCTCCGACAAGTTCAACCTGGCGATTCGGCGCAAGGGTCAGTCGATGATCATCAACTACAATCTCCAGTAGAGACTCTCAGCTCTTGGGCTCGCGGGGCGGGCGCAGCGCGTCGGGGATCGAGCGAACATGGAGGTCGCGCTGCGGAAATGCGATTTCGATGCCCGCCTCGCGAAACGCCCTGTCGATGTCCATATGCAGCTCATGACGCGCTCGAAATCGCTGGTCCACGCCGCGCGTGAAGACCCTCAATTCGAAGAGGAGCGAGCTGTCGCCGAAGCTCAAGAAGAACACCCGAGGGGGCGGATCGTGCAACACCAAGACCGAATCCTTGGCTACGCGCTCGAGGACCTCGACCGCGCGATCGGTATCGGATCCGTAGGCGATTCCGACCGGAATCTCGAGACGAAGAATCGGATCGGACAGAGTCCAGTTGACCAACTGGCCAGTGACGAACGTCTTGTTCGGAACGATGAGCTCTTTTCGGTCGAAACCCGTGATCCACGTCGCACGGATTCGGATCTTGGAAACCGTACCGTTGATGTTGCCAACGCTGACGGTGTCCCCGACGCGGATCGGACGCTCGAACAGTATGATGAGACCCGAAACGAAGTTGGCGAAGATCTCCTGCAATCCGAAGCCGAGACCCAAGCCAATGGCGGCCACGAGCCATTGGATGCTCGACCAGCCCACGCCAATCGAATCGAACGCCAGCGCAAGGCCAGCAAGCACCACCCCGTATTTGACGATGGTGACATAGGCATAGCGTTCCCCCGGCCCGAGGCGTCGAAACAGAGTCACTTCGAGAAGGCCTGGAAGCGCGCGCACGAGCGTCAGAGTCAGCAGGCCGATGAGAAGGCCCCGGAGGAGATCGGCAAGCGTGATGGCAACGATCTGATCCTGGCTGCTCGCGCGTTCCAAGCCAGCGGGGTCGACCTCGGTCACCGTGACGGTTTGGGTCGTCGACCAGAGCTCGACCTGTTCCAGAATCCGCGCGGCTGGCAGTAGGTCGGCCCAGATGCCGAACGCACCCAGAACCCCGAGCAGGAGCCCGGTACCCAACATCAAACGTGTGACCTTCAGGACCGGTGTCGGCGTCGGGCCGCTGGGCTTCTCCTCAAGCCGCTCGTCTTCGGCCTGAGCCCGGCGTTCTCCGACCAGCGAGAGACGCGCCGCGAGGTACATGCCGGCGACCAAAAGGAAAAGGAATAGGAGCGTGACATGGATGCGAGCCGTGAACTGGAGGGCCGTCCAGTAGAAGCCCCGGAGGGCCGCCACCAGAAGCAGTAAAGGTACGACGATCGAGGCCACGTGAGCCGTTCGCCAAGACCAGCGATGTTTACCGATCCGGGGTAGGATCTGATAGATAGATCCACCATTCCGGAACGCGAAATGGTTGAAGACCGTGATTGCGATGAGAACGACGACGAAGAACGCCCGGCCGATCGACTCGCGCCATGCATCCTCCGCCCTCATCTCGAACACGTAGATGAAGAAGACCGACGGAACCGCGATCAGGGTCAGCCAGCGGAGATCTCGCCACAGCGCGTGTGCGGCATCCTCGGGCCAGCCGCAGTGCACGCGGGCGACGCCACGGGGTCGGACGAGCTGGCGCGGAAGTCGAAACGTCGCCCAAGCGAGCGCGGCCAGCTGCAGCCCATACGCGATGCTTCGCGTGTATTGGGTCGCAGTTGGCGATTGACCCAAACGCCAGCCTACGTAGGCGACCAACGTCGGTAACCAGGCCGCAAGGAGCACGCTCAGACCGAGAGCCTCGAGCGTAGGGGCGAACTGGACACAGCTCTCCGAGCGAGCCTCGTCGGCGAGTGCGCGCAACCTCTTCGGCGCCCAGCGCGAAAACGGAACGAACAGCAGAAGCAGGACCAGCGCGAGAAGGTGCAGCGGCCACCAGCGAGTTGCGGTATCCCGAATCGACCGTCCAAGCTGTGCGAGGAACTTCGGGCCGGCAAGCCACCCGATGCCGGCGCGCCCGTCGGCAAGAAGATCCACCTCGATCGCTCGACCGCTTGGAATCCAGAGAATCCGCTCGTCGATGAAGTCGAGCAGGTCCTTGGTGCTGTCGATGAGCTGCTGTTGTTCTGCATCGAAATCGACCAGCTTTTGGAAGTAGGTCTCGTACTGGTCGATTAGGGCATCCATGTAGCGCCGCTGTGTCTCGAAGAGCTGCCGCAGAAGATCTTCGAGGACCTCGACCCTGTCAGCGGGAATCGGTTCCTCACTGGACGCGATGACTTCATCGACGAGGGCGTTGATGTCCGCGAGGGATTCGCGTTGCTCGCGAAGCCGTATCTGCTGAAGCTGAACCGCACCGATTTGCTCCTGCCGCATCCGAATGAAGCGGCGGTACATACCGATGTCGGGAGCTTCGGCTCGGTGTCTTCGAAGTAGCGCACCAACCGAATCCGCCAGGCCGACTGCCTCGACACGGGCGGCCAGGCGATTCAATTCCATCTGCACTTCGGAAACCCGCGTGTGGGCGCGCGCAAGCTTCTCGCTGACGTCTTCGATTTGGTCGGAAAGCCCTCCCTCACTCGTCCAAACCGAAGCCAGTGCCTCGTTCCGCTCGTGAATCCCTCGCAGAGTCTCCTTCACGCCCGGCGGGACCGCCGTCAGTTCCTCGAGCAGTTGCTCGGCCGACTTTCCCTCCTGTTCGACGATGCGGCGCTGAAGTCGTTGCTTCGCCTCGCGGAGTCGTCGGCTCAGGACCTCGTAATAGGCGATGCGCAGCGTGGCTCGGTCGCGACGCTTTGCAAGGAGTGTGCCTCGCACATCGTAGCTTGCGAGCTCGGCTTGATAGGCGTCGATCTCGGCCTGGAGGGCACGTCGCCGTAGCTCCTCGATCTCGGAGAGCATCGGAGCGGTCGCCGCGTCGGCGCCGATCGCAGGAGTTTGATCGTCGAGGTCCTTTAGGCGCTGGCGTGCCAACGCGAGCAACTCCGGCAAACGGCGCCGTCGCTCGGTGCGCTGGCCGGCCTGCGTATCGAGCTCCTTCGCCTCGGCGCGGGCAGCCGCAAGGTCTTGCTCCGCCTCGAGTAGCGCGGCGTCGAGCTCCGCCGCACCGATCTCCTCGGAAACCGTGATCTCGTCTCTCTTCTGAAGGAGTGAGATCTCCTGATCGAGCCGCTCAGTCCTGGCTTGTGCGTCTTGGCCGGCCCGAGTGAACTCGGCGGCCATCGTCTCCCATTCCGAGATACGTTCTCGAAGCTCTCTGCGTCGCTTCTCGAGCTCCGCGCGCTCGACGGAGGCCTCGGTGGCGACCTTGTCCTCGGTGGATGGGAGCGCCGGGATTTGGGCCCTTGCGGGCGCTAGGTGCACGATACACGAGGCGCAGAGGATGAGCAGGGCTGGGATCGGAGCCGATCGGAGCGACATCATTTGGGCTTTCGAATCCGCATGAGCCCTTCTTGTGCCACGGACGCGAGCAACGCGCCGTCTTCGGAGTAGATATGGCCGAAGTTCAGGCCGCGGCCTCCGGACGTGCGCGGGCTCTGCGTCGCATAGAGCATCCAACGGTCGGCGCGAATGGGTTGATGAAACCAGACCGCATGATCGAGGCTGGCAATGATCAACTTCTCCGTCAGAAAGCTCTCGCCGTGGGTGTTGAACGAGCTTTCGAGCAGTCCGTAGTCACTCGCGTAGGCGAGCACCGCCTGATGCAAGACCGGGTCTTCGCCAAGCGCACCGTCGGCGCGAAACCACATGCGCTGCATGCCCGTGTGTGCTCGAGGCTCGAGGAGGTCCACGTGATCGACCTCACGGCGTTGAATGGGCCGGTCGAGCTGGAGCAGGAAGTCGATCGCAGGATGCGAGGAGCGCTCCTTGTAGGCCTGCAGCCGCTCGTAGTTCGTGGGCACGGTCTCGGGTGGTGGAGCCTCGGGCATGGGGGCCTGGTGCTCCAGACCCTCCTCGGGGGCCTGAAAAGAAACCGACATGTTGAAGATCGCCTTGCCGTGCTGCTTCGCCACAACGCGCCGGGTTGCGAAAGAGCGGCCATCACGAATCCGGTCCACGTAGTAGAGCACCGGTACGGAGGTATCGCCTTCTCGCAGGAAGTACCCGTGAAGCGAGTGGGCGACGCGCCCGTCGACAGTGCGGCAGGCCGCGATCAGTGACTGGGCCGCAACCAAGCCACCGAAGATCCGGGGTCGACCGTCATGCGGGCTGAATCCCCGAAACAGATCGATGTCGAGCGACTCCAGATCGAGTCGCTCGAGGAGGCCGCTGAGCTTGGACACCGACTCGAATTAGCACGGGTCTTCGTAGACGCGGGAGGCCAGGAAGGAGCCGATGAAGGCTGGACACCCACACCCCTAAGGGTGTACCCATAATCCATAGGTATTAATCGTATGCGCGATCCACTCTGTCTGGCCCTGGGCACCCTGCTGCTCGCGAGCTGTAGCGGCGCGATTGGCGATGCCAATCCGGAGGGCGCTGGCGACGGCGCCAGTGTCGTCCCTGGTGAGCCGCGCTGCGGTCGCTCGGTCTGTGGCGCGACCGGCGAGCTGGCGATCGGCACCGCGTTTCCGCGACTCACCCACGCGCAGTGGGAGAACAGCGTGCGAGACCTCCTTCGACTGGACTCGATCCCGGACCTCTCGGCTGCCTTCGAGCCCGACACTCGAATCAGCTTCTTCGAGAACAACACCCGAGCGCTCCGCGTCAGCAGCGATCTATGGACGAACTATCAGGCCGCGGCGGAGACGCTCGCCGAGTCGGTGACGGCCGACCCCACCGCGCTCTCGCGGCTGCTTCCAACGGAGCTGCCTTCGCCGATGGACGAGCGGATTCGCGCCGTCGTCGGAAGCCTGGGACGGCGCGCATACCGGCGGACGCTCTCGGCCGAAGAGGTCGACGCACACCTGTCGTTGTTCGAAAGCGGGGCGACGCACTTCCCCAACATGGATCCATTCGACGCCGGGATTCGGATGCTCGTCGAAGGGATGCTTCAGTCACCGAACTTCCTGTACCGGATCGAGATCGGACGAAGCCGATCGGGAAGCACGGTCGAGCTCAGCGACTTCGAGATCGCATCTCGACTCTCCTACATGATCTGGAACACCATGCCGGATGAAGCGCTGCTACAAGAGGCGGAGCGCGGCGCACTGAGCTCGGCGGAGGAGATCGAACGGCAAGCGGCTCGTATGCTCGACGATCCCAGGGGCCGTGCGATGGTCGAACGGTTCCACGCGCAGCTCTTCAACTGGGAGCTCTACCGTGGGCTCAGCAAGGATCCCTCGGAGTTTCCCCTCTATTACTCGGGCATCGGCGACGACATGTTCGAAGAGGCACGTGCGTTCGTCGAGCACGTGGTGCTCTTCGAAGATGGGAACCTCGCGGAGCTTCTGACTGCGCCTTATACCTTCGCGAACGCTGGACTCGCCGCAGTCTACGGCCTCGAAGGCAACTTCGATGGCTCGTTCTCTCGAGCGACGTTCGGTCCAACCGATCAGCCGCAGCGCGGCGGGCTTCTCACGCAGCTCGGCTTCTTGGCATCACACGGAGGCCTCACCGGCTCGGTGCACCGCGGCGTCTTCATCAATCACCGAGTGCTGTGCACCGAACTGCCGCCGCCGCCCGATGCGCTCCCGCCGATTCCAGCAGACGAGACGATGACGCTCACTTCGCGCGAGCGGATCGAAATGCATACCGGCCCGGGCACCTGCGGTGCGACCTGTCACGGAACGTTCATCAACCCGGTAGGCTTCGCGTTCGAGGGCTTCGACGGTCTCGGACAGTTTCGCACGGAGGAGAACGGCCTGCCCATCGATGCGGCGGCGACCTTCGAGTTTGCCGATGGACCCGTCGAGTTCGACGGCGCCGGGGAGTTCAACGAGGCGATCGCAGAACGAGTGGAAACCCATGATTGCTACACGAAACACTGGGTCGAGTATGCGCTAGGGCGAGACACGGCAGGCTCGGATCTCGATCTCATCCAGTCGCTCGGAGACCGTTCGATCGCAGGGGCATCGATCAAGGACCTCATCATCGACCTGGTGACGAGCGGGCCTTTTCGAACACGCAACGCGGAGGGTTCATGAAGAGCTTCGGCAAAGGCGAGTTTTCACGTCGCCTGTTCCTGACGGGGGCGACCGGCGTGACCGTCGGGCTTCCCTTCCTCGAAACCTTCGCTTCGAGCGGCGCGCGGGCGGCCGATCCAGACGACCCGGGCTTCGTGGTGTTCATGCGACAGGGCAACGGCTGCTCCCAGGCGCTCCCATACAGCAATCCGCCCGAGCCGGAGATGTTCTGGCCTCGGAATCTCGGCGCACTCAGCGCGGCCTCCTTGGCGGCGGATTCGGACCGTGCGCTCAGCGAGCTCAGCGCCCATGCAGACAAGCTCCTGCTGGTGCGCGGAGTGCGGGGAGCATTCTCGATCAGTGGGTGCGGACACGCTCGAGGCGCCCTCCAGGCCCTCACCGCCCAGCCGACCGGGGATGCGGAGGCGACCAACAATTCCTTGGCCCTGGGAGAATCGCTCGACAATCGCGTAGCTCGCGAGCTGAACGTCGATGGCCGTGGCCCGTTGACGCTGGCGGCGATGCGTCCGGGCGGCTTCCTCGATAGCGTCCTGTCGTACCGAGGTCCGAACGACCGACGGGGGGCGCAAACGAATCCGAAGGTCGCCTTCGACAACATCATGGGGCTCGTGAACCTCGACGAGTCGGAAGCCAATGCGATCGCCGAGCGGCGGCAGAGCGTCAACGACCTGGTTCGGGAGCAGATGCAAGCGTTGCTGGGACGAAGCGATCTGAGCACGGACGACCGAAACCGTCTCGACCTCCACTTCAGCGCGATCCGGGATCTCGAGATTCGGCTGAGCGAATGCTCTCCGCTCGGCGCCGGCACGGTCGACGCGATCAACGCGCTCGACGGCAGTCACCAGGATGGGAACCGAGTGGTCGAAGCGGCGGAGCTCCACATCGAAGTCATCGCCCTCGCTCTGTCCTGCAACTACACGCGCGCCGTCACGCTCCAGGTGGGCACCGGCAACGACAGCACTCGCTACTGGTGGGAGGGTGAGCAGTTTCCATCCTATCATTGGATCTCGCATCGCATCTTCGCAGACGGCTCCGACGGGGATCCGATTCCGGACGCACAGTCGAAGCACAACGCTGTCGACCGTATTCATGCGAGACTCTTCGGGCGACTCATCGATCGACTGTCCGCGTACACGACCGAAACGGGAACCCTGCTCGACAAGGGCGTCTGCGTCTGGATGAACGACTTGGCGAACGGCCCGCCGCATTCAATCTCCAATCTGCCCTACGTCCTCGCCGGCAGCGCCGATGGCTTCCTTCGCACGGGGGCCTACGTCGACGCAGCGGATACGCCCCACAACAAGCTGCTCAACACCCTGGCGACGGCGGTCGGACTCCGAAAGAGCAACGGCGGCCCGGTGGACGATTTCGGGCACTCGAGCCTCGAAGGCGGCCTCATCGATGCCATGATCGCGTAGCCCTCCCCAGTGTTGGGTCGGATCGCCCACTTGTTGTAGTATTCCGGTATGATTGTTAGGGGGGTTCTTCTGGCCATCTTCGTGATGGCTGCGGCGGCGTGTGGGGGCTCAACGGAGGCGACCGGCGGGACCGGTGGAACCGGCGCTGGCGGGGCCGGCTCGACGGGACAAGGCGGTGAAGGTGGCGCGGCGGCCGGCGGTGGAATGGCCGGATCGGCCGGATCGGGCGGCACGGATCTCTGCGAGTCCGAACTTCTTTGCGGAACGCCTGCCGTCTGCTGTGAGGTCGGCGAGGAGTGTTTCGGCGGTTCCTGTGTTCCGGCCTGTGCTTCGGGGATCCGATGCGGCGAAGGCGGTAGCGTCTGCTGCGCCGAAGGCGATGTGTGCCTTGCCGGAGCCTGTGCGACACCGGGCATCGGTTGCACCGACAGTTTCGACTGTCCCGAGGGCGACTTCTAGATCGGAAGAGCACAC
>CBDUCC010000035.1:0-16242 GCA_965365555.1 uncultured Myxococcales bacterium
CAGAGCCTGTGGAAGGAGAACGAGCAGGCCCTCCCCGCAGCACGGGCCGGTCGTGAACGCGACTGGGCTCGCTATCGAGATACTGCGGCTGGCGAGCGGCGACGTCTCAAAAGCAAATACCGCCAGCAGCGACACCTCTTGGCTGCGCTACCCGTATCAAGCCCAGACCGAAAACGTCTTTTCCGACAGCTCGAGCTCCGCCAAAGCATCGAAACCCGAGCCCTCAAGCAGAAGCACGCCACGCAGCGGTGGGGGATTCAGAAGACCCCGCACCCCGGCACCTGGCATCATTTCGTCGCCACCCGCGCCGCCGATCGCGATGCTCGCGCGATTCGCCTTCTGCAGAGCTGGCAGCGGGAACGCGACCGGTCCAGCGAGGAAAGGGAGTTGTGAAATCCAGCGCCGCAAGTCGACGTTGACATCTAGTACCGCGAAATTCGGCCCTCTGCCTGAGCCCGACGGGCTAGGAGAGTGGCGTTCCACTCGGCGTCCCGTTTCTCGATCAGCGCGCGCGATCAGCGTTTGGGTGCACGTACTGGGCGGTGGTCGTGACGTGTTTGTGGCCGGCCGATGACGCCACCGACGGTTACTGGTCAGACCCGCCTAGGGCAGTGTCACTTCGCCCACGAGCCGTATGCGTCTAGGGTCTTCTGGGGGTGGTGCGGCCCAAGCAATGCTAATTGGGCAGTAAAGAGTGATGTCTTGGCGGCCGTCAGGCATGACGAAGGAAGCGGTTGCGTCGCACCGATACGAGATCTCCCCGTAGACAGCCCCGTCGACCGTT
Source organism: uncultured Myxococcales bacterium (assembly GCA_965365555.1). Classification (GTDB taxonomy): domain Bacteria; phylum Myxococcota_A; class Polyangia; order Polyangiales; family Houyiibacteriaceae; genus SG8-38. Next base: position 785 of record CBDUCC010000035.1, read on the forward strand.
GCGCTCAACACCAGATCGTAGGCCTCACCACTCGATAGACCGGAGAGGACCTCGGGAGGCAGCGTCCAGGTTTGAAGATACCGAATGTCGGCGGCGGCGATCCACTCCGTCGATCGACTTTCCGACGTGAGCACCATCTCACCGACCCCCAAGACCTCGCCGGAAGCATGGAGCTCGTATTGCATGTCCAGCACACGGGAAGTCACAGAGGAAACCTCAATCGACTCGACACTCGCGGAGTCGCCACAACCCAGCGCCAAGACTAGCGGAATCGCGCTTAGAAGTCGGAAGTGCATCCGCCTGATCATAGGTTCATGAAATCCAACATCCAAGAGTAAAATGGGCCGTCGATGCGAGCACCGGTGTAGGGTGTCGACAACGGGTAATTGGAGCCAGCATCACCTTGCCCAGTGATCACACCCCAGACGAAAACAGCGCATGGTCCCACCTGCACATCTGGAACGGTGCAATCCCAGTTCCAGAAGGGACCGCCGCTATGCCCAGGCGAGCTATCGCTGCTGTGGGCGAAGAGGCGCCCCCGGAAGAAACCCAAACGTACGACGTCCCCGTACAGGGTCGTTGGACGACAAATGGTCGGAATGTTCGGACCGGTGGTGCAGCTGGGATAGCCGCGGCTGAACAACCACGGCGCAATGTCAGCTAGTTCACCGCTGCTGTGCGCAACAAATCCCATTGCCCCTGGGAATGAGGCGCCCGCTTCGGGGAACATCTCGACGACCGCGATGTCGTGCTCTCGGCAGAACTCCCAGCGAGCGTTCCGGTCGGCCCTAGCCACGCAGTTGTCTACCCAGGCCTGCGGCATCATCCAAACGGCACCATCCCACTTGCCGAATGGAGCTCGATCGCACCCGGGCGCCGGCCAACCTGGAATGTACCAGCCCTCAGTCGCAGATGCCTCGGTGGACCACTCGCAACCGTCCTTTCGGGGCACGAAATCAAGGTCGAGCCACCCGTCGTTCATGACGCAGTGGGCGGCAGTGATGACGTAGCGTTGCGTGGTGGGCCCGACGAACGTCGCTGTGCAGGTGGTATCGGGCGGAGTCGCGTCGGCCGCCACGTTGCCCCGGTGCATCTGTCCGATCGTCCCGACTGGCCAGAGTGGATCTCTGGGGGTGCCGCCATGATTCCACTCGTCGCCTTCATACGCGCCAAAAATTCTTCGGTCGTCGGTGGAGTCGCTGTAGCGGTTGATGATGAGTTGCTTCTGAAGTGCAGGCTCTGGGCCGCCGGGATTGGCCGACTCGGGAGCCCAGCCCCGATTTCGCCCCAGCTCCTCGTACACCGCTCGAATGGTCTGGAAGTCGGTTCGCGGTCGAGCCACGCGATACATGCGACCCGTTTCGGGAAAACCCACGATGTAGCCGTCGGAGTCGTCGGTGATAGTTGCGGAAGTGTCCGTCCTCTCCGAGGAACCCGCAGGGGAGGGCGGGTCGAATGCGTCGGCATCGACGTCGGTCGCCTCGGATCGACGAAAGGTCCCGTACAACGACCACTCCGCAGTTGCCCAACCGAAACTCGATCGCTCCGGGTTCTCGCGCTCCTTGGAAGGCGCAACCACGGGGATGGGCTCGAGCAAGATCTCGACTCCTGGGGATGACAAGTCCTTGCGAACTGGCAGGTCATCGATATCAAGATCGAAGCTTGACCCCATCTCGGTAATGGGGTCGACCAACGCCGAGCGTCGAGTTCCGTCGGTGTTCGTCTCAGAGCCGCACGCGACGATGGTGGCACCCAGCAGTAGCAGCAGCACCTGGGTAGCCGGTCTGAGTCGAGTCACTTCGTACCTCCTGTTGTTGGGGCCTTAAAGGGGTTCACCGAGCAAGCTACCGGCTGTTCGGCGCGCGCGGAAGAGACGTACCCCGAGCCATCTCTGCGGGCGCATTTCGTTCGTACGGAGGCTCGGGACCCGGGGTGTTCGCGCACGCAGTGCGTGCTCGCCCATGGGTTTGGGCAAGCGCCTTGCGGAAGCGGGTGGGCTTTCAGGCCTCGCCGCGTCGACGAGGTGCGCCGCGCGCTCGGTCATCCGGCGCCCTCCCCAGCTTGGGCAGAGGCTTCGGCGTTCACACGAGAACGCAACCAACCGATCGGTACCGCGGCCGGTACAGCGAGAAAGGTTAAACCCATGCGCGAGCACGCCGCAGCGGGCGAATCGCTGAAACTCGGGCTTCCCGAACAAGGGGGCGCCAGGCTCGTCCTCACTCCGATCGAGCTCCGAGAGGAAGGTCTGAAGGTGGTCGCGGACGACGCGATGGAGCACCCCATGCTTCGGCGCGCGACGCACGGACGATCGAGAAATCGTCTCGTTCGCGGCCGCGGCAAAAGGCTCCACGGCCGGAGAACGCCATCAAGACTCGTGCCGCAGTCCGCCCCCCCGTCTTCGAAGCGGTTCAGGTAGGTCGCGCTGAAGTGAATTGGCGAGCGGCGCCGGAAGAGTGGCGGCCGCCACCCTGCGGACACGTGTGCCCTCGCTCTCCCAGGAGCCTCCGCTGCGAATAAGCCGAGGGCGTTGAGCGCGGCACGCGGGGATTGAGACATCTTCGATGTCTTACAATCCCACATCTTGCCCGGTACTCACCATGGTCCGAGTTGACTCGAAATGACGCATTTTGCTCTGAAGTGACTTTTCTTGGCGCGTTCTGAACACTTCTTGTCTTTTCTTGGCACTTGCGAAGCACAATCTGTCGTTTTGCTCCAAGAAGTTCCAAAGTGCGTCAGCCTTCGTCAGTTTGCGCCAGAAAACGCCAAGAAGTGACGGCCAGTGACAGCCTCATCGTGGCACTTCTTGTCGCCAGGCGACGCACTCACTTTCCAAGCACTTTCCGCTCGCGCAACTTTTCGGGGGGCAAAACCGATAATAGGAAGTGGGCGAGATACCGAAATTCGATCAGTTCCCTGAAAGGGCAGTGCCAGTCGCACGAAGTACTAGCTCATCGGTTCCGAAGGCGGCAGCTGTAGACTCGCCGCTGCTGACAAGGGACGAAGCTGCTGGGTATTGTCGGATCTCGCTTCGGACTTTCGATCGGCTGGTCGCCGCGGAAGTTCCTCGAGTGCGAATCGGTTGCCGTTGCTTGTACGATAGGAGAGACATCGAACGATGGCTGGAAAGACACAAGGTTGGAAGCTCCACAGGAATCCGCGGACCGGGATCTATCAGGTCCGGTTCCGCGTCGGCGGAAAGCGTTACCATCGATCCACTGGCAAGACGGATCGCGCAGAGGCTCAGAGCGCGGCTGCCCGACTCGTTCGACGGGTGACCGAGGGCGACCGGCTCGATCATGCGGCTCCCGATGTGCCGCTACCCGAGCTCATCGGGAGCTGGCTGGCAGGGGTAGGGGCTGCGGTATCTCCCGAAACGTCGCGCACGTGGGAGCTCTACGCCGGGACCCACTTCATTCCCCACTTTCGAAACACGGAAGGTCTGTGCTCCGAACGGCGTCTGCGCGAGTACATGCGACGACGACTCGGGACCGTGAAGGCTCGTACGGTTCAGAAGGAGCTTTCGGCGCTACGCTCTCTCTTTGCCTGGATGATAGAGCAGGGTCTGTTGGAGGAACCCCCGGCGGTTCCGAAGGTCCCTCGACGGGCCACCGGGACCGCCCACCCAAGCGGGCGGAGAAAACGGATCGTTCTCTCTCCTGAGGAGATGGATGCCATCGTGGCAGCGCTGCCCGAGAGCACGCGCGACGGAAAGCCATGCAGGGCCTACTTCGCCGTCATGCGTGAAACCGGACTCCGCCCAGGCACGCTGCAGCGACTTCGATCTCCCGACGACTATCGGCCCGGAGCGGCGTTTCTGAAGATCCGCGCCGAGGCCGACAAGGCCCGCTACGAGCGCGAGGTGCCGTTGACCGTCCGCGCTCGCGAGGTACTCGACGAGGTCTGTCCGGAGGAAGGGCTCATCTTTCCGAAGTTCGCTTGGCGCTACCCGCTTCGCTCTGCGGCAAAGGCAGCTGGCCTCGAGCCAGATCGTGCATCGAAGGTCAAGCCCTACGACTTCCGTCACAGCGTCGCGACCGACCTCACGGAGCGCTCAGGTAACCTTCTCGGTGTCGGCTATCTGCTCGGACACCGGCACGCCACCACCACCAACCAGTACGTTCATGCGCGTCGACGCGCATCCGAGGCGGTCCTCTTGGGACAACATCTGGGACAAATCGACGGTCAGTGGGAAGGACACTGGAACATCGCCCGCGCTAACTCCGCGCAATCACCTCAGTGCGAGGGACAGGACTCGAACCTGCACGCCCTAGGGACACTGGAACCTAAATCCAGCGCGTCTGCCAATTCCGCCACCCTCGCTTGCGGTGTGATTTCGGAGGGTTAGCACTTCCGGAACGTCGTTCAAATTGGCCAATTTTGAATCGGTGACCGCATCGGTGACCGGAATGGTGACCGGAATCCCGGGTCGGGCGTTCAAGACGGCCCGCGTTTGCTCGCGGTTCGAGTGCACGGATTGCGGCGTCGTGCTGACCCGCTTGTGCCCGGCGATGTGAGCGATGCCGGGCAAGTTCGGCGACACCGACGCCAGCTCGGTCCTCGCACCGCACCGAACGTCATGCAACGACACGCGGCGGATTTCCTGTTTCCTGAAGCACCCCGCATCGCGCTTTGTCGATCTCGTCGGCGCAAGCGTCGCGGCGCGGTCTCGTGAGAAACTCATCGAGTTTCAGCAAGGGAAGCCATAGACCTCGACCCAACGAGCCCGCCAGCGTTCCATCGAATATGCTTGCCCCGCGCTTGCCCGTCTTCTATCAAACCGAGGATGCATTGGCCCGCAAAGATAGCGCTGGGCGTGGCGATTGTGCTCGCAGTCGCATTCCAGGGCTGCACTAAGAAGCGCCCCACGAATTTCGTGCTGGTGACGATCGACACGCTTCGAGCGGACGCGTTGGGCGCCTACGGCGGAGAATGGAAGACACCCCATCTGGATGACTTCGCGAAACGAGCGATGGTCTTCGAGCGAGCGTTTGCGACGGCCCCCTTCACGGGCCCCTCGCACGCGTCGATCCTGACATCCCGACATCCTTCGAAGCACGGAGTCGTCTTCAACGGTCATCGCGTCCGCGGCAAGGCTTCGCCCGATAGCATCTTCGTGTCGGAGCACCTCAAGGCCCAGGGCTACGCAACGGGCGCGGTCGTATCGGCGCGTCCGAGTCCGGTCAACAAGCGCTACGGCTTCGCGCGCGGCTTCGACCACTACCACCAGAGCTGTAAACCCGCACACGGCGACGTTGCGGCCGATGGCGCGTGCATCGTGAAGCAAAGCCGCCGGTGGCTCGCACAGCGGAACGAAGACGAGCCCTATTTCCTATGGGTGCACCTTTTCGACCCGCACCTCCCCTACATTGCACCGGACCACATCTACGAAGCGCAGGGGCTCCAGCGCAAGGGTCTCGTGGCCAAGAACAAGAGCGTCGTCGCCAAGTGGGGCCCCAAACGCGCCCGCAAAGCCTATCTCGCAGACGTGTATGAAGCCGACCACTACTTCGGTGAGTTGATGCAGGTGCTGGACGACCTCGATCTCATGGATTCAACGTTGGTCGTGGTCACGTCTGACCACGGGGAGCATCTCGGCGAGCACGGCCGGTACGAGCACTCCGGCCTCTATGACGAGGTCCTTCACGTACCGCTCATGATCGCAGCACCGGGATTGGACCCAGTTCGACGCTCCGAGTTGGTCTCGACCATCGACATCGTCCCGACGGCACTCGAGCTGTTGGGGCGACCCGCGATGGCGAGTGCACAGGGTCGCTCGATCCGGAAGGAGGGTCGAGACGCCCGACCCGTCTTCGCAGAGTGGCGGCACTTTCGCGTCGTCGCCGAACGGGACGACGCGAAGATGGGAGACTTCCAGCTCGGCGTTCGGACCGACAGCCACAAGCTGATTGTCGACTGGCTGTTTCCCGAGGAGGGGACGATGTTTTTCGATCTTCGGTCGGATCCCAAGGAGGAAGCGAGTCGATTCGATCGCAAGGATTCGGACGTCGATGCGCTGAGCACGACCCTCGACGCGCACATCCAGCAGGACCTATCCTCGTCAAATCTTCAGCGTTCGGACATCGAAATCGATCCGAAGACCTTGGAGATGCTCGAAGCGCTCGGCTACGTGGAATGAGATAGCGGCTTGTCCGCCGACCTCAATCGGGTCGTCCGCCATGTTCCGTTACCTGACTCGCAGCAGATACCAGGTTGGCGTAGGGAAGCGTTCCTGCCCGTCAATCTCAGCGATGCTCGACACCAGGCCGCCAACGGCTGCATTCCGCTAGCCCGACTCGCGGCAGCAGGATGCAACATGGTACGTTGCGTCGTGGCTCGAGTTCTTCTCTTCGATGTTAACGAGACGCTGCTGGACTTGCAGGTCCTCGATCCGGCCTTCGAGCGCGCGTTTGGGGATGCCTCCGTTCGGCGGCAGTGGTTTGGACTCGTGCTTCGGAATGCGATGGCGTTGACGATCACCGGCGACTACGAGGATTTCATCGCGGTCGGTGCTGCCAGCCTGGAGATGGTGGCGCGGCAGCACGGGGTTGCGATCGGCGACGGGGAGCGGCGCGCGATCCGTGAGACCATGGGGAACCTGCCGGCTCATGACGACGTGCTCGAAAACCTCCAACGCTTGGACCGGGCCGGGTTTCGGATGGCGGCGCTCACCAACTCGCCGCTCGATGCCGCCAAGCGACAGCTCGCCAACGCGGGCCTTGCTCCGCTTCTGAATCCGATCATGTCGGTCGAGGCGACCGGGAAGTTCAAGCCGGCAGCTGAGGCCTACCGGCACGCGGCGGCGACGCTCGGGGTATCTCCGGCGCAGATCTGCATGGTTGCAGCGCACGATTGGGACATTGCCGGGGCCATGCGCGCCGGCTGTGCCGGGGCCTATCTGGTCCGGCCCGGGATGGTGCTCAACCCGCTTTACCCTGCGCCGGACATCGTGGAAGCGGATTTCCATCGTCTCGCCGATCGGATCATCGAAGCGGAGATGGCGTAGCCCCCCCCCTTGAGCCTTCCGCCCCGGAGAGAATATGGAAAACGAACGGCAGACATCGGGGGGAATCTGGGCTAGGAAGCCTTTCCCAGGGTCATTTCGACCCTCACGGCCGCATCGGCTGGGAGCTTCTGGGATCGCCGACGATGTCGGCTAGGAATGAGAAAGACATGGCTGAAGGTACAATCAAACGTCTCACAGACCGGGGCTTCGGGTTCATCGAGACCTCCCCGGGCAACGACATCTTTTTCCACATGTCCAACGTGGACGGCGTTCGGTTCGAGGACTTGCGCGAAGGACAGAAAGTCTCTTTCGACGAAGGTCAAGGTCCCAAGGGTCCGCGCGCAGAGAACGTCCGGCCTCTCTGAGGCACGCCGACGCGCGCATTGCAGTCGGGGGCCGGAGTCGTGAGGTTCGCCTCGTTCCGACACCGTTGGAGCTCTTTGGGCTTCATCGTGCTCGCCGTCGTCGTGACGGGCTGCCCGACGCAGACCGAGACGTCGCCGGCACCTTCGCAGATCTGCGTGAAGCGGTACGCGCAGTGCCGCATGCCCGATGGGCCTCTCGGGGTCTGCAACGACGTGCCTTGCGAGGACGGCCAAGCTGAGCCCTGCCTGAAGTGCGTCTCGCAGCACTAGCGCGCCCAGCGGACGAATCCGCGGCCCTGACTCTCGGCTGAGCGCATGAGGTGCGAAAGCCGCTACGGGCACTCGACGACGATCTGTTCGCCGCGCTCGGTGAAAGGGGTCTCGAGGGGCACGGGCTTCGGATCCTCTGCAAGTGTCACCCCGCAGTTGCTGCAAAGCGCATTGGTCCAAAGCGGGTCCGTCGAGCCCGAGCCGCTCGCGAGCATCGCTCGAACCCAATCGACTAGAACCGGGGCCGCACCGGAGCTGTCCTCGTAGACCTTGTCGTTTCGAAACACCGTATGAGCCGAACCGCTGCCGAAATAGTACCGATAGTTGCTCGGCATGGCCTCGTAGGTTCGCTGCGCTTGGGATAACGCGAGCTCAGCGAATGCACAGCTCGCGTCCCACCATCGGAGGGTTGCGGTCGGGCTTCCGTTGGTGAGCATCACGTTGTAGAAGCCGCTCTGCCCGCCGGGGCTTCCGTCATACAGGGTCGAATAGTGTGCCCAGTTCGTCTCGGGGTATTGCCTGGCAATGGCCAGGGTGTAGTCGACGATTCCACCGCCCTCGGTGATCGACTCGATCACTCCGGGGATGTCCGGAAGATTCGGCCTGAAGTTCCACACCGCGAGCTCGTTTTGAAGGAACTCCTCCGTGATGACGCCGTTCCCCGCATCGGCCAGGACGTGAACCTGGGACGCGGGCCAGACCTCGTGCAGGAGCGGCCCGTGGAACCAGGCGCCGTAGGCGCCCGCGCTCGATCCCGTGACGAACACCACCTCGGGGTTCAGGAAGTGCTCACGCGCCCACTTTTCCGCGACCTTCGCATTGTGGAAACCGAGGTGTCGGCTCGGCTCGTCTCCGTCCTGGTACTCGACGCTCGCGTCACCGAAATGAATGTCGCAGGAGCAGTACGAAACGAACACGATGTTCCAATCGCGGAACGGATTCTCCGGGTTCTCGAGGTCGAAGAACCCCTCGGCGGCGAATTCATCGAGGTTCTCTTCGGGCAGCGAGCGACAGCTCGGGATCGCGCAGGTGAGGGCGTTCCAGCAGGCGCCCCCACCCTGATAGTAGATCAGCAGCTTGTTCGTGGTTCCACGTCGCGCGAAGTAGCGATACTCGGAGCCTTGAACGCACTGAGGTGTGTAGGTGCGTCCGAGGTACTCCGTCGGCCCCGGCGTGAGCGTGAGGTAGTCGTCGCTCTCGAGCCCGGGGGACACGACGGTCTTGAAGACCGCCTCCCCGACCAACTCATGAATGCCGGCGAGGACCGTGGATGCCTCCGGATCGCCCGGGCAGCTCGCTTCGATGCTCGCGTCGTACCGAGAAACGAACGCCTCAGCACTCCCCTCGCGACCGGACTCCAGCAGACTCCGGTCGGGGTCGGAGCTCAAGTCGACGATATGACGACTCTCGGCGCGGAGGAGCGACTGGCAGGCCTCCGCCGACGCGATCAAGCGAGCCCCGCCACATCTGGAGGCGTCGCGCTGAGATTCGGAGAGCGGTTCTTGGATCTGTGCAACGACCAGGGATACCCGTCGTTCGATTTCCTCCGCAGCGCTCTCGTCGGGCCCGGCGAGGTTGGCGCAGTCGCCTCCCTGCTCGAGCGCAGCGGCCTCGGCCGCGTCCCAGGAATCGGAAAGGGCCGCGCGGGACTCTTCGAGCCTCGACTCCCGGGTCTCGACACCCGGCTGCCGCCATGCCTCGAATGCGCTTGCGCAGAAGTCACCGAGCGCCGATTGCTTGGAGCCGACACATGCGTTGGCAGCGTACGCATCGACGGGCACCGCCGTGCCGCTGTCGGTGCCGCCGGCGCAGGCCGACGCGACCCAGACGAGGAAGACAATGCGAATGACCGGCACTTTCGTTCTCACCGTTCGGGTTATCCGTTCATGCTCCGGGTTCCGTCAAGCGTGACGTCGTAGCGATTTCTGCCAGACACCAGCCCGTGTCGCGCCCGCGCGCCGATCTCCGGTTCGTCGGTCAGCCCAGCGCCGGTTTGCACCGAGGCCCGTCCCGCCCAACTGTCATCCGGTGAGCTCCGCCGCCGCCTTTTTCGACCTCGATCGAACGCTGCTCGACATGAACAGCTCGACGCTCTGGGCGACGCACGAGCTCCGGCAGCGGAGTATCAGCCTACGGCAGTTCGGTCGTGTGCTCCTCTGGAACAGCCTCTATCATCTTTCCCTAATCGACATCGAGACGGCGTATCACGAGGCGCTCGCGCACTACCGGGGTCGTCTCTACGAGCAGCTCCAGCAGGAGACCCGCGATTGGTTTGCCCGGGACGTGGCCCAGCATTTGCGCCCTGGCGCGGAGCGCGCGCTCCACCATCATCGTGCAGAAGGGCATCCGCTCGTGCTGCTCACCAGCGCATCCTCGTTTGCAGCCCGCGCTGCGCGCGACACCTGGAACATGGACGACTTCCTCTCGAACGAGTTCCCGACCGATGACGCGGGCAGGCTGGACGGGACCTTCGTCGCCCCGCTCTGCTACGGACCCGGGAAGGTCGAGCGAGCGAGCGCATGGGCGTCGGAGCACGGTATCGATCTCGCCAAAAGTTACTTCTACAGCGACTCCTACAGCGATGCGCCGATGCTGCGCGCCGTCGGTTATCCGCGCGTGATCAGCCCGGACCCTCGGCTCAGCCGCGAAGCCCGGCAACGAGGCTGGCCCGTCCTGCAATGGTGAGCGCGACGGCTTCCGCGCGTCGTGATACACGCCGGGTATGTCCTACGTCGAAACCGAAGAGCAGCAGATGCTGCGCAAGCAGGTCCGTGAGATCGGCAGGAAGTACGGCCGCGAGTACTACGCGAAGAAGGCGGCCGCCGGCGAATCTCCCGAGGAGCTATGGAGTGAGGTCGCGGAGCACGGATTCATCGGGGTCAACACGCCGGAGGAATATGGAGGCGGTGGCCTCGGGATTTCGGAGCTTGCCATCGTCTGTGAGGAGCTTGCCGCCGCGGGCTGTCCGTTGCTTTTGCTCTTGGTGTCACCGGCGATCTGCGCGACTGTGATTGCACGCTTCGGGACGCCCGCGCAAAAGGAGCGCTGGCTGCCGGGGCTGGCCTCGGGCAAGCTGACGATGGCGTTTGCGATCACCGAGCCAAACGCTGGCTCGAACTCGCATCGCCTCGAGACCGCCGCCGAGCGTGACGGAGACGAATGGGTGCTCCGAGGAAGCAAGTATTACATCTCGGGCGCCGACGATGCCGATGCCATTCTGGTCGTCGCACGAACCGGCGGCGCACAGGACGGTCGCGGTCGACTCTCGCTCTTCATCGTCGATAGTGACGCATCCGGCCTCGAAAAGACGCTCATCAAGATGCAGATCCCCGGGGCTGACCGGCAGTTCACGCTCTTTTTCGACAACGTGCGGCTCGCCGAAGATCGACTGCTCGGCCACGAGGGCCAGGGGCTTCCGCAGGTGTTCGTCGGTCTCAACCCAGAGCGCATTCTAGGCGCCGCGCTCGCGAACGGCGCGGCACTTCAAGCGATCGAGCAGGCATCGGCGTATGCCAACGAGCGCGAGGTTTGGGGTCGTCCGATCGGCACCCATCAGGGGATCGCCCACCCCCTGGCGGAAGCGAAGATCGAGGTCGAGCTCGCCCGGCTGATGACGATGAAGGCGGCCTGGCTATTCGACCAAGGCAAAGACGCAGGTGAAGCGGCCAACATGGCGAAGTACGCCGCGGGCGAGGCCGCCACCCATGCGGTCGATGTCGCCATTCAGGTCCACGGCGGCAACGGTATGAGCGAAGAGTACGGACTGGTGTCCCTTTGGGCGATGGCGCGCACGCTTCGCATCGCGCCGGTGAGCCGGGAGATGATCCTCAACTTCGTCGGGCAGCATGTGCTCGGGCTGCCGAAGTCGTACTAGCGCGATTCGCGGAGCTCCGGGCTCGGCTACTTTCGTCGGCGCCGCCGTCCCTTGGTCGGCAGCACGCCGCGCTCCTGAAAGCCTTCGAGTGCAGCTCGGAAGGCCTGCGCCCGTCGGTTTTGCAGGATGTGGCCACCGGGAAAGGTCACCAACTCGCAGTCGAAGTGCTCGGCGAGCCGACGCCCGTGCTCGACCGTCGCCAGCTGATCGAACTCTCCTGAGATGACAGACACCCGTCGCGGCTCGACCGTCGGCGTTCGGCACACCGGGGTGATCGGCACGAGTTGTTCGCGGTAGCCCTCGTAGAGCCGCCGTTGGATCTCGCCTTCGCCGGGGACGAGGTCGTTGTCGTTCATCACGTCGGGAACGCTGCAGATCGGAATGTACGAAAGCACGAAGTCCACGTCACTGGTGACTGTTCCAAGCAATGAGACTGTGTAGCCACCAAGGCTCATCCCGACGACCCCGACGTGGCTCGCGCCAGCCTCGCGCATCGCACGGATCGCAGTCTGCAGATCCCAGATCGCCTGCCGAAAGCCTTCGATCGTGAATGCGGTGTCCTGTTGCGGCCACTCGGGCGGGAACGCATGGCCGCGAGGACCATGAAAGGGAAGGGCGAAGAGTGAAACCCCAATGCCCAGTCGATGGAACTCGCGCATCGGCCAAGCCACACGTTCCATGAGGTGGTGCCCCGAGGAGAATCCGTTGACGAGGATCGCCATCGGCTTGCCCTTGATCCGCAAGTTCAGCGTGCGCAGCAGCGCGGTCTGGTTGTCCCGATGGCTGCGGTACTCGTGACGGATGCCACGAAACATCAGGGGATGGACGCTCTGCCAGCTCCACTCGGAAAAGCCGACCCGCTGAGGAGCCAGCCAGCGCTTCTTGACGTCGATCCGGCCCGGACTCGGGAAGAGCTCGCCCGAATTTGCCCGATAAGCGCGATAGTCCTCGGTGGCGCCGAACGCGGCGAGGTCGTGAATTAGCTCGGCCGGCTCCTTCAAGTCCGAGGGCTTCAGCTTGCCGATCTGGGCGACGAGGAAATCGTCGGCGCGGACCGCGAGCTTCTGAACGAGGCCGCGCGCCTTGCCCCTCGAGGCGAGTCCGACTCGGCTGCCTTGGATGGAGATGCTGTTGGCACGGCTCACGTCGCCGGCATTCCATGTGGAGTGAAGGTCACGCGCCACGATGCTTTACGCGTATATCGGAACCAGGCGTTCAGCGCAATCGCGGAGCAGCCCATCGCAGTTCAGCCGCGCAGGATTTGCGCCTCACCCGATCGAGTCGATGGTCGAGTCGGTGGTATCGTAGTGGCATGCGCGCGGTGTTGCTCGACACTCCGGCTCCGATTGAAACGCACCCACTCCGTCTTGCATCGCTGCCCGTTCCCAATGTCGGGCCGGAACAGGTTCGCATTCGGGTTCGGGCCTGCGGGGTGTGCCGGACCGATCTTCATGTCGTCGAAGGAGACCTCGAGGTTCGTCGGTCTCCAATCATACCCGGGCACCAAGTGGTCGGCGTCGTCGACGCGCTCGGAGACCAGGTCAGCGGCCGAAGCGTTGGCGAGCGGGTCGGCGTAGCCTGGCTCCACCGAACCTGCGGCGCATGCGGGTTCTGTCGCAGCGAGCGTGAGAACCTCTGCGACGCCCCGGAATTCACGGGTTGGACGGTCCATGGCGGCTTCGCCGAGTACCTGGTGGCGCCGGCCGAGTTCACCTATCCCCTGCCGGATGGTTTCGACGACCTGCAGGCGGCGCCCCTCCTTTGTGCGGGCATCATCGGCTATCGATGTCTGCGCCAGACCGGGATTCGCGACTGGTCCGGCGCTCGACTTGGAATTTATGGGTTTGGTGCTGCCGGCCACGTCGCGATTCAGATCGCACGGGCACGCGGCGCGGAGGTCTACGTCTGCACTCGTGACCGTGACAAGCATCGGGCGCTTGCCGAGGAGCTTGGCGCGACATGGACTGGCGACACCTTCGAAGCGCCCCCCGCGCAGATGGATGCCTCGATCGTCTTTGCACCGGCCGGTGAAATCGTGCCCCCTGCGCTCTCGCATCTCGACAAAGGGGGCACGCTCGTTCTCGGGGGGATTCACATGAGCCCGATCCCCGAGTTTCGCTATGAGCTTCTCTATGGCGAGCGGGTCGTGCGGAGCGTGGCCAACAATACGCGGCAAGACGGTCACGCGTTTCTCGCCGAGGCAGCGTCGGTGCCCGTCCGAACGCACGTCGAAACCTTTTCGCTCGAGGATGCCAACATCGCTCTCGAGCGGCTCCAACACGACGGCATCCGCGGTGCCGCCGTGCTCACCGTTTAACGACGAACGCCGCGCTCCGGAGAACGCGGCGTCCGCGCCGTGTCGCTCGAAACGGGCTTGGGCTTACACAGCTTCGGCGAGCAGGGTCGCCACGGTGTACGGATCGATGTTCGCGCAGGGGCGACGATCCTCGAGGTAGCCCTTGCCTTCGAGGTCGGTTGCCATCGGAATTCGAATCGAAGCGCCACGGTCGGACACGCCGTACTTGAACTCCTTGTACGAGGCCGTCTCGTGCGCACCGGTGAGGCGGTCCTCGAGGCCGTGGCCGTAGGCGGCGAGGTGCTTCGCGATGCGATCGGGCTCGCCGAGCTTCTCGCAGTACTCGTGGATGATCTTCAGGCCGCCGTCTTCGCGCATCGCCTTCGTGCTGAAGTTGGTGTGGCAGCCCGCGCCGTTCCAGTCACCCTTGGCCGGCTTGGCGTCGTAGGAGATGTCCACGCCGTAGGTCTCCGCGATGCGGCCGAGGAGGTAGCGCGCCATGTACATGTGGTCCCCGACCTCGGTGATGCCGGCAGGTCCGATCTGGAACTCCCACTGTCCGGGCATGACCTCGGCGTTGATGCCCGAGATCTTCAGGCCGGCCTTGATGCAGGCGTCCATGTGCTCTTCGACGATCTCGCGGCCGAACACGTACTGGGCGCCGACGCCGCAGTAGTACGGACCCTGGGGCCCGGGGAAGCCACCCTCGGGGAAGCCGAGCGGGTAGCCGTCCTTCATCATCGTGTACTCCTGCTCCATGCCGTACCAGCATTCCGCGTCCTTCATCTTGGCTTCGATATCGGCTGCTGCGCGACGCGTGTTCGTCGGGTGCGGGGTACCGCCATGGGTGACGACCTCGCAGAGGACGAGAAGATTATCGCCGCCTCGGAGCGGGTCCCGACAGGCGAAGACCGGGAAGAGCTGGCAGTCGGAGTCGTCGCCAGTCGCCTGGTTGGTGCTCGAGCCGTCGAAGCCCCAGTTCGGAAGCGCGGCAACGCCGGTGATCGCGCCAAGCACCTTCTCGATCATGTTCGCTTCGAGCATTCTCGTCTTCGAGCGAAGAAGAGGCGTCGGCTCGGTGCCGTCGATCCAGATGTATTCTGCCTTGATGATGCTCATCGTTCGTTACTCCTAGAGGTGTTCTCATCGCCGGGCACCAGCGAGCGCTGTCGGCGGTGGACCGTGGGGTTCTGACCCTCGGTCCGCGCGTGCCGGGCCGAAGAGCTGATGACGGGATCTGTGAAGCGCCATTGTTTCGGAAAGATTTCCGACCCCTTTCCTAGAGGAAAAAACGAGTTCCCGGGCCCCCTCGCCGGGGGTCCGAGCCGTGCTTTCTTGCTGGTTCAGAGCCGCCGAGGGAGGATGAACCCGCAGGATTCCTTTCCGGTGCGAGTAAGCATCCGGAAACAGTGAGGAATATGACAAAAGGCCTGACATAGATCGCTTGCCGTAGTTACAATCAGTTTGTAGAATAACGTCATAGCTGGCTTTTTGTTGAGGAGTTCGTACATGCGTAATTGGCTTTGGATCATGCTCGCGGCCCTTCTGGGGCTCGTAGCTTTGGCGTGCGGCGGAAACGGGTCGGACGGCGACGGCCGCAATCGCGGTGGCACCGGCGGAACCGCGGGCACTGGAGGCGTGATGCTGACC
>CBDUCC010000036.1:0-16237 GCA_965365555.1 uncultured Myxococcales bacterium
GCGTCAAGGTCGAAGCAGCGGACCGAGCGCCGAGTCTCCTGGCAGGCCTCGACTGGATCGTCGTCGGGGATGCGCGGACGCCCGTCGCCGAGAGCGGAAAGGACGCGGTGGTGGTCACCGCCGGCCTGAGCGTGCCACTTTGGGGTCCGAGCTACCGGGATTCGATCGCGGCGGCGCGCGCGGAAGGCGCGGCCTACCGAGCCGATCGCGATGCCGCCGTGCAAGCGGCCGACGCGCATTTGGCGGCCGCACTCTCTGCCGTGCGGGACGCACAACGCCGCATCGACCTCTACCGCGATACCCTGATTCCGCAGGCAGAGACGACGTTTCGTTCGGTGCTCGGCGGATACCAGAGCGGACGCTCGACAGTGGCGTCGGCGCTTCTGGCGCAGCGCGACCTGCTCGAGCTCCAGCTCGACCTTGCGACGAGTCGCGCGCAACACGCACGAGCCTGGGCAGTCCTCGAAGCCGTGGTCGGACGAACGGTACTTCCCGATGAAGGGACACTCCGATGAACGACACCAT
The DNA here is from genome assembly GCA_965365555.1 of uncultured Myxococcales bacterium. Classification (GTDB taxonomy): domain Bacteria; phylum Myxococcota_A; class Polyangia; order Polyangiales; family Houyiibacteriaceae; genus SG8-38. The sequence continues at coordinate 526 of CBDUCC010000036.1, forward strand.
CCGAAAGAACGCGCCTTGGCTCCTCCTGCCGATCGTCGCGATCCTGGCGTTCGGTTTGGGCGGACGCCTGCTCGGAAAAGAGCAGCGAGCGGACACCGAACCAACGCATGCACATGGTTCGCCCGAGCAGATCTGGACCTGCTCGATGCATCCGCAGGTTCGTCAGTCGGAGCCGGGCCGGTGCCCGATTTGCGGAATGGAGCTGATCGCGGTCGAAGGGGGTGCAGCGGATCGGAGCAGCGATCGCATCACGCTGACCGAGCGTGCGAAAGCTCTCGCCCGAGTTCGGACCACCGAGGTCGGCCGCCTCGGGTCAGGACGGGCCGAACGGCGGCTACTCGGACGCATCGAATACGATGAGACGAGCCTCCGTACGGTCACCGCCTGGATTGGTGGCCGAATCGATCGACTCTTCGTGAGCACGACCGGCGAGCGCGTCAAGCGCGGCCAGGCGATCGCAACCCTCTACAGCCCGGAAGTCTACAACGCGCACCAGGACCTGATCCAAGCGCGCCAGCAACTCTCACGCCTAGGAGACGGCGGTACCCCGAGTGCGCGCAAGGCGGCCGAGGCCGCGCTCGACGCCGGGCGGGACCGACTCCGCCTGCTCGGAGTGCCGGAGTCCGAGGTCCGGTCGATGGAGCGCGCCGACAAACCGTCGGAGCGCGTGCGAATCCGAACCCCATTTGGCGGGACCGTGATCGAGCGGCTGGCCACTCAGGGCAGCTATGTCGAGACGGGAAGCGGGCTTTACCGCGTTGCCGACCTGAGCACGCTCTGGGTCCAGCTCGACGCCTACGAGAGTGACTTGCCAGTGCTCCGCGCGGGCCAGAAGGTGCGGCTCCGTGTGGAGGCCTTACCGGGGGAGTCCTTTGAAGGTCGGGTGGCATTCGTAGACCCGGTGGTCGACCCGAAGACACGAACGGCCCGCGTTCGGATCGTCGTCCGCAACCAGGACCGAAGACTGCTTCCCGGTATGTTCGTCGAGGCCAGCGTCCAGAGCGGTGCTCGGAGTGAATCCGGTGACGCGGCGCCACTGTTCGTTCCAGTCACCGCTCCGCTGTTCACCGGGCGGCGCTCCCTGGTGTACGTCGAGATCCCGAACCAGGAGAGGCCCACCTACGAGCCGCGGGTCGTCACGCTCGGTGCGCGCATGGGTGAGCACTACCCCGTGCTCGCGGGCTTGGAGGCGGGCGAGCGAATCGTGATCGAAGGCGCGTTCGCCATCGACGCCGACCTTCAAATCCGCGGGGGTGACTCGATGATGGCCCTCGAAGACGAGCGGCCGGAGCCTTCGGAATGACCGCGCCCGACCAGCGGAACCGAGGGACCCCAGGACGATGGCAGCGCTTGGTGCGGTTCTTCATCGACAACCGACTGCTCGCAGTCGTGATTGTCGTGGGGATCCTGGGCGGCGGAATCTACGTCGCGCCGTTCGACTGGCAGATTGGCGATGTCCCCCAGGATCGAGTGCCGGTCGACGCAATCCCCGACATTGGAGAGAACCAGCAGATCGTCTTCACGGAGTGGCCCGGACGCTCTCCCCGGGACGTGGAGGATCAGATTTCGTATCCGCTCACCACGGCGCTGCTCGGTATGCCGGGCGTGCGCACGGTTCGAAGCTCTTCCATGTTCGGCTTCTCGACGATCTACCTGATCTTCGAAGAGGGGGTCGAGTTCTACTGGTCCCGTTCGAGGGTCCTCGAGAAGCTCGGCTCGCTGCCGGCCGGAACGCTCCCCGACGGCGTCACACCGAGGCTCGGACCCGATGCGACCGCGCTTGGGCAGGTGTTCTGGTACACCCTCGAGGGACAAGACCCCGACGGGCAAGCGGTCGGAGGCTGGGACCTCCACGAGCTTCGCTCGACGCAGGATTGGGTCGTTCTGTTCGCGCTGCAGGCGGTGCCGGGCGTCTCCGAGGTCGCCTCCGTCGGAGGGTACGTGCGCGAGTATCAAGTCGACGTCGACCCGGAGGCGATGCTTGCCAGTGACGTAACGATCGAGCAGGTCGCCCGAGCCGTCCGCGAGTCGAACCTCGACGTGGGCGCGAGGACCCTCGAGATCAACCGGGCCGAGTACCTCGTGCGCGGCCTCGGCTTCATCCGGAGCGTACAGGACCTCGAACAGACGGTCATCACCACGCGTGAACACACGCCGATTCGCATCGGTGACGTCGCACACGTCGCCCTCGGTCCGGCTCAGCGCCGCGGCGCGCTGGACGACGCCGGCGCCGAGGCCGTCGGCGGTGTCGTCGTGGCGCGCTACGGCGAGAATCCGCTCGAGGTCATCGAGCGCGTAAAGGCGAAGATCGCAGAGCTGGCGCCCGGCCTTCCGAAGCGAACCCTCGAAGACGGCACGACCAGCCAGATCACGATTCGCCCATTCTACGATCGCACCCGCCTGATTCGGGAGACCTTGGAGACACTGTCGACCGCTCTGATCCAGCAGATCTTGGTCACCGTGCTGGTCGTTCTCGTGATGCTTCGGAATCTCCGCTCTTCGCTTCTGGTCTCCGCGGTCTTGCCCCTCGCCGTGCTCGCAGCGTTCGTCACGATGAAGGTCGTCGGGGTGGACGCGAACATCATGGCCCTCGCCGGCATTGCGATCGCAATCGGAACGATGGTCGACATGGGGATCGTCTTCAGCGAGAACATCGTATCTCATCTGCGGGGGGCCTCCGCGAATGAGAGCCGGTCGACGATCATCGCACGCGCGACCGCCGAGGTTGCTCCGGCGGTCGTGACTTCGACGCTGACGACCGTGGTCAGCTTCTTGCCCGTGTTCGCTCTTAGCGCATCGGAGGGCAAGCTCTTCCGCCCCGTAGCGTATACGAAGTCGTTCGCCATTGTCGCGGCGCTCCTCGTCTCCCTCCTCGTCCTTCCCGTCTTGGCACACCTGCTGCTTCGACCTGGGCGACGCAAGTCGACAGCGAGCAAGTCGCGCACCGTCGTCCTGATTCTGATCGTCCTCGTGGTCGGTGCCGTGCTGACCTACGATTGGCTGCCCCTCGGACCCGCGGAGCCCTTCATCGCCAACCTTCTCTTCGTCGGCATCGTCATCGGCGGACTCCTGCTCGCCTTCTTTGCCTTCGAGCGGATCTACGAACCGGTCCTCCGTTGGTCGCTGAAGAACAAGACGGCGGCGCTCGCGGTTCCGGTCCTGGTGCTCGCGGGCGGGCTCGCATCCTGGTCGAGTCTCGGCCGCGAGTTCATGCCTGCGTTCGACGAGGGCTCGTACCTCTACATGCCAACGACGATGCCGCACGCATCGATTGGGCAAGCACTCCAGATGCTTCAAACGATGGATGCGGCGATTCAGTCCATTCCGGAAGTCGAACGGGCCGTGGGCAAGCTCGGAAGGGCGGAAACTCCGCTCGATCCTGCGCCGATTTCGATGTTCGAAACCCTGGTGACGTACAAGCCGGAATACGGGGTCGATGAAGAAGGTCGTCGAGTTCGGCAGTGGCGCGACCAGATCCGATCGCCGCAGGACATCTGGGACGAGATCGTCCGTGCCGCATCCGCCCCTGGTCTGACGAGCGCGCCCATGCTGATGCCGATCAACACTCGGATCATCATGCTGCAAAGCGGGATGCGGGCTCCGATGGGCATCAAGGTATTCGGTCCGGATCTCGAGACCATCGAGCAGTTCGGCCTGAAGCTCGAATCCGCCCTTCGCGAGGTCGATGGCATCCGCGCAGAGACGGTCTTCGCGGATCGGATGGTTGGGAAGCCCTACATCGAGATCGACATCGACCGAGAAGCGATCGGTCGGTACGGACTGACCGTGGGCCGCGTTCAGGACGTCATCCAGGTCGCGCTAGGTGGTCAAACGCTGACACGAACCGTCGAGGGGCGAGAGCGCTACCCGGTGCGCGCGCGATACATGCGCGAGGAGCGCGACAGCGTCGAAGCAATAGGCCGCGTTCTCGTTTCGGCACCCGGTGGCGAACAGATCCCGCTCGAGCAGCTCGCCGCGATTCGGTACGTAAGAGGACCGCAACTCATCAAGGCGGAGGATACCTTCCTCACCGGCTACGTCCTCTTCGACAAGCAGAGCGATATCTCCGAGGTCGAGGTCGTCCACGCTGCGCGTGACTTCTTGGCTCGAAGGATCGAGGCCGGCGAGCTCGAGCTTCCGGCCGGGGTGAGCTACCGGTTCGCCGGAAGCTATCAGAACCAGGTTCGGAGCGAGCGGCGCCTGCTCTTGTTGATCCCGGTGGCGCTCGCGCTCGTCTTCCTGCTTCTCTACCTCCAGTTTCGCAGAGTCTCGACCACCCTCGTCATCTACTCCGGGGTTCTGCTCTGCGTCGCAGGGGGCTTCATCCTGATCTGGCTCTACGGGCAACCGGGGTTCTTGCAGTTCGAGATCCTCGGCACGGACATGGCCCACCTCTTCCACGCGGGAACGATCAACCTCTCGGTAGCGGTCTGGGTAGGTGTCATCGCGCTGGTGGGGATCGCGACGGACACGGGTGTCGTCATGGCGACCTATTTGGTTCAGCGCTTTCGGCAGGCGCCACCGTCGACGATCGCCGAGGTCCACGAGCGAACGGTCGAGGCCGGATCACGCCGCGTCCGCCCCTGCTTGATGACGACGGCCACCACGGCGCTCGCGCTTCTACCCGTGATCACCTCCCAAGGACGCGGGGCCGACGTCATGGTGCCCATGGCGCTTCCCTCGATGGGCGGGATGGGAGCCATCCTACTCACCCTATTCGTGGTTCCGGTGCTCTACGCCTGGATCGAGGAGCGGGACCTCCGCATTCACTGAAGGAGCAGGACGTACACGAGCGCGCCAGCGGCGACCAACAAGGCCCCGATCGTGATGACGATCGGTCCACGGATCGCGACGGGGAACGTTCCGCGCTTGAGGTTCGCAGCGACCCAGAGGTAGCGGCTGACCGCGTAGATCAACGTGAGCCCGCCAAAGCTTATGAATGCGACGCCCGCGGCTACGGCGATGTCTTGGTCGCTTCCGGCACCCAGCCGCTCGAGCAAAACCCCGAGGCCGACCAGGCCGAGCGCGGTCCGCACCCAGGCGAGAAACGTCCGCTCGTTGGCGAGATGATCCCGGGCGGTGCTCGCCAGATTCTCGACGATCTCGGGAGCCATGGGGAGCCCATACCACAGCTCCCATCCGCTGTGGCGCGCGAGTATGCTCGCCCGGAAGGGAGGTGGCCATCGCGCGACACGTCACCCATCACCGCATCGACCAATCTCTGAATGTCAAAGCGAGCCTGGTGGTCACGATTGTGCCACGGCCCCGGGAGCCGCTTCTCATCGACGGAAAGCGCCTCCGAGACCTGGTGTTTTGGGTGCCCCATGCGGCGAAGCTCGGCCTCGGTCTGAGCGGCCTCCGCTACGCCGGAAAGGTGATGGTCGGGGTTCGGGCCGACGAAGCAGTGACTAAAAATCCCCCAAGACCCGTCGGGCTATTCGAAGAGGAGGCCTCGAGGATGCTCGGGGCGGTGACCGGTTCGTGTTGACGCGGGCCGCGTTCCTTGTGAATCTCGGCCCCTCCGATGCGACGGAAAGGTTTTTGTGTGATGAAGCTTCGATTCGTGCCCCTGTTGTTACTCCTGGTCGCAGCCTTCGCGCTGCCTGGTACTGCGACCCAGACGAAGGCCGAAGAAGGCTACACCCTTCGCATCGCGTCGCTCGCTCCCGCCGGCTCTTCATGGATGAAGATCCTCAACGCGTGGAACAAGACGCTCATCGAGAAGACCGACGGGAAGCTGAAGATGCGCTTCTATCCGGGCGGCTCCCAGGGTGACGAGCGCGACTTCGTTCGCAAGATGCGCGTAGGCCAGCTCGACGGCGGCGTGGTCACGATGACCGGGATGAGCATGCTGGTCCCGGCCATGAACGTGCTCACGTTGCCGGGCTTCCTCAACACCTACGAGGAGCTCGATCGTGTTCGCGACAAGATGGCCGGCGAGTTCGAGTCGATGTTCGGCAAAGAGAACATGAGGCTGGTCGGATGGGGCGATGCCGGCAAGACGCGCCTCTTCTCGGTGCAGCCGATTCAAAGTCCCAAAGAGATCAAGGCCATGCGCCCCTGGGTCTGGAAGGATGATCCGATCTTCGTCGACTTCTATCAGGTGATCGGCGCGAGCGCCGTCCGCCTCGGCGTCCCCGAGGTCTACCCTGCGCTCCAGACCCGCATGGTCGACGTCGTCGCTTCATCGGCGCTCACCGCGGTCGCACTGCAATGGTACACGCGCGTCAAGTACATGACCGCGCACAACTCGGCGATCATCGCCGGCGGGACCGTCATGCGAAAAGACAAGTACGACCAGCTGCCACCCGAGTTGCAGTCGGTGTTCGACAGCACCGCCGCGCGCGCCCACGAGCTCCTCAACAAGACGATTCGAAAAGACGATGAGAAGGCCTATCAGGTCGTGTTGAAGAAGGGCATCAAGCCGATCGAAGCGGGCGACAAGCAGGCCGATTGGGACGCCGCGTACGCCCAGGTCCGCAAGAACCTCACCGGGCGCATGTTTTCGAAGAGCCTGGCGGACTCGGTTGCCGCCGCGTCCAAGCCGTAGCCCGAAAGAGGAATGAGTCCCGGCCCTGCCAGAGCTCTGCGTCGTGGAACAGCTCCAGATTGAGACCAACGGCATCCGCCTTCACGCGGTCAGCGCGGGCGAGGGTCCAGCCGTTCTCTTCTGCCACGGCTTTCCAGGACTTTGGTACTCCTGGCGCCACCAACTCCCTGCACTCGAGCAAGCCGGCTTTCGCGCGATCGCGCTCGACATGCGCGGCTACGGCCAAAGCGATCGCCCTCAGGAAGCGCACCAGTACGGAAACCAGACCCTCGTCCGCGATTTGACCGGGGTGCTCGACGCGCTCGAGATCGAGCGCGCCGTCTTCGTCGGACACGATTTCGGCGCGCAGACCTGCTGGGCGGCCGCACTCCACGCCCCTCACCGAGTCGCGGGCATCGTGTCGATCGCCGTGCCCTACGGTGTCGGCTTCTCCAACGACGCGGCGAAGGGTGGCGCGAAGAACAAACCGCGTCGGCCGAGCGAGACCTACGCACGGATCGCCGAGAAGCACTTTCTGCACATGCATTACTTTCAGAAAGTCGGAGTCGCCGAGGCCGAGCTCGGCGCGAATCCGCGTCGCTTTCTCGAGCGCATCCACTGGGCCCTCAGCGCGCGAGGCAGCCTTCTCGACTTCAAGAAATTTCCGTCGGAGGGCACGGGCTATCTCGATGTGCTCGCCGAACCGGCCGAACCCCTTCCCTGGCCGTGGCTGAGCGAAGCCGACCTCGACTACCTCGTGTCGGAGTACATGCGGACGGGCCCCGCGACCGCCTTCATCGGCGGCCTCAACTCCTATCGCGCGATGGACATCAACTGGGAGAACGACCCGGACTACGGTCGCGCCGAGGTCGACGCTCCGGCGCTATTCCTCTGCGGTGAACGCGATCCGGTGTTGCAGATCATCACCCCCAAGTCGTTGGAGTCGATGCCTGATCGCGTTCCCAACCTTCGCGGTTCGCATCTCATCCCAAACGCCGGGCACTTCGTACAGCAAGAGCAACCCGGCGCGGTGAACGAGCGGCTGATCGACTTCCTACGCGGTGAACTGCTCGGCTAGCTTGCTCGCGAGCTTGTAGGTGAGCCCATAGATCGAGAGCTGCGGGTTCGCCCCGATGCTGGTTGGAAAGAGGGAGCCGTCCATCACGTAGAGATCGTCTAGGTGATGGAACTTGCCGTTGCAGTCGGTCACGCTGATCGTCGGATCGTCACCCATGGCCGATCCGCCCATGACATGGGCGCTGCCGACCGTGACCTTGTGCGGCGCGATCTCGAGCTTGGCGAGCGCGGATTTCGCTTCCTTCCACGAGGTGTAATGGTGAGCGCTCTTGTGGGCGGGCCGGGCCGACGTGCAGCCGGTCGCGAACTGCATTTCGAGCATCACCTCCCAGGAGCGCTTGACGCCCTCGAGCAGGAAGCCGTTCACGGGATAGTCGAGCACCGGATTTCCCGCGTCGCCAAGCTCGACCTGGCCTCCCTGGCTCTGCTCGTGAAACCCGTCGCGGATGAGGGCGATCATGCACTGATTCTGACTGAGTTGGTCCATGCTCGAGGTCAGCGAGGTTCCCGCATCGGCATAGAACGCGGCCGTGAACGCCGGTTGGAGCGGCGGAACCTCGAGCTTGAAACCGGCCGGCCCAGTGTGGACGTTCTGCCACTGGAAGTGGTCGGAATAGATCGACTGCGGCGCTCCGAAATACGGAGCGATCGTCTCCGGGTAGATCGCAAGGCTGAGGGTCGTCGGGTGAAGGAAGGTGCGCTTGCCGATCCGGCCATGCGGATCGGGCACATCGGAACGCAGCAGCACTGCCGGGGTATTCATCGCGCCGCCGGAGAGAATGGTCTTGGTCGCCCGCACCGTGATCGTCTGGCCAGTCTTTCCGCGAACGTCGGGCCGGAGCGCCTCGGCCTCGACGCCAACGACGGCATCGCCCTCTCGAATCACACGGACGACTCTGGCGCGATGCACGAGCTTCGCCTTCTTGTCGAGAGCGCCCGGAATGGTCGTGGTCAGCATCGATTGCTTGGCGTCGACTGGACAGCCAAGCCCACAGAGACCGAGATTGAGGCAGCCGCGCACGTTGCGGTGAATCGTCGCCCACTCGTAGCCGAGCTTCTCGCAAGCGCGCTGAAGCATGGCGTTGTTCTCATTGGGCGGCTGCGGCCATTGATGAATGTTGAGCCGCTGCTCCATGTGCTCGAAGTACGGAGCCATCTCCTCGACGGAGCATCCACTGACGCTGAGCTGTTCGGCCCAAAACTTCAACGTCTGGGGCGGAGTTCGAAAGCTGGTGGTCCAATTGACCGTCGTCGATCCGCCGACCGACCGGCCCTGAAGGATCACCATGCCGCCGTCCTTGGTGCCGCGGCCGGTGCCTTCTTGGTAGAGGTCACGGTACGCGGCGCGTTCGTCCATATCGAACTCGCTCGAGGTCTTGAGAGGCCCCGCTTCGAGCAGGACGACGCTGAGACCTGCGCTGCTGAGCGTTTCGGCGGCAGTGCCGCCGCCTGCACCCGTACCGACGATCACGACATCGGCCTCGAGCGCGAGCGGCTTCGTGAGCGTGCTGGCGTCGGTGATGTCCCAGCCGCGCTCGGTCGCCGTTCTGTAGGGATCGGTGCGGCTGTCGAGAACGAGCTTCGAGAGATCTGTCATCGGCCGACCTCCTGGGCAGGCGCGCCTCCGGACGAGACTCCGGCGACCTTCTTCGGGGGCCGGTAGCCTGTCGCGGCCGCGTGTTCCGGAATCAGGTAGTAGGCGCTGATCGTCAGGCGAATCAGTGCCGCGTAGATCGCGTTGAGCAGCTCGATGCCGCTGTCCCGGAGGCGAGCGAGCGCCCGATCGGCATCGTCGACCGACGCCTTGGACCAAGACGCCCATTGTCCGGTCGCCAGTCCGCGCGTGACCGCGAGATTTAGGAGGTCGAAGGCCTGCAGCACCCCGGCCACGACCGGCGCCGAGAGGTCGCCGAGCAGGGTGTCGAACGACTGAAGCACTGCCTCGACCCCCTTGGCATCCTCGGGCCCAACCTTCCCCCGCAGGATGGACGGCGTGAGCGCCGACAGAAGAGCCACGTCCTCGGGGCGGAGGAACTTCATACCAGAGGCCGGAGTACTCGACGAGCAGCCCGAAACGGTCGCGCCCAAGCTGACCGTCGAGAGCGCTGCCGCCCCAGCCACCGATACTTTGAGAAAGTCGCGTCGGTCGGTTCGCATCGGAGGCGGAGGATCGCGCCCCAGCGCCCGGGCGTCCAGTCGAAAATACCCGAATCAGCCGTGGGGGCTACGGATGAAGTACTCGCTGGTCGTGACGCTGGTGATCTTCCAGATCGGCAGGAAGGCGGCCACGCTCTGGGCCATGATCGCCATGTTCTTGATCAACTCGAAACGATTGCTAGCGCCGTAGAAAAGGTAGGGATCGGTCACGTGCTTCTCGGAAGGCCAGGATTCCTCGACGATTCCTTCGTACGGCGTGGCCCCCGGGGTCAGTACTTCCTCGACGACGTTGCGCACGTAGCGCGCACGCGGCTGCATCTTCTCGGACATCGGTCCCTGACGGTTGAACCAGTGCTTCATCCACTTGTCCTTGGGAATCCGTCTAGGACGCTCGAGCGGAGTCACCGAAACGACCGCCGGCGAGCGCTGGCCATCCGGCCAGTCCCGCGGGGAGCCGTGCTCATTGCCACCGTAGTCCGTGTAGATGTGTTCGCGAACCCGATACCCGGCGATGTCGAAGTCCGCGTCGAGCAGGACCGACTCGAGCGCTCCGCGGGCGCTCATGTCGTTCACCCAGATGCTCACCTCCGCGATGAACGGGTCGGTGAGCTTGGTCGTCGGCGTCGGCGAAGGGGTCGTCGCGAGCTCGTCATCGATGTTCATCGAGAGGTAGCGTGCCCCGGAGTCGAGCAGCCCGGGTGCGCACTGCTCGAGTAGGACCGTGCGCCGTCGTGCGGGTTCCATGGGACTCCGCGGCCAGAGGAGGTAGATGAGCTTGTTCATTTGGATGCTGCCTTGAAACGATCATGGGTCGCGCGGAACTCGTGCATGAGCTTCGGAATCCCTTCCGCGGCACTCGTGCGAGGCTCGTAGCCTAGGTGCGCGCGAGCCTTGTCGACCCGAAACGACGCGTCTCTGCAGATCGACAGAGCTCCACGGCGCGTGATCGTCGGAAAGGGGCCGCCGAAGTAGTGAGCGACTTCGGCCGCATAGGCGATCGCGTACGCGAGCGGAAATGGCACGTGGAGCTTGGGCCACTTGTACCCGAGACCTTCGACGATCGGACGGTACCAGGTCACCGGGTTCGTCGGTTCGTCGTCGCTGACGAAGTATGCCTGTCCGCCGACGAGCTCCGGAGCGTCCGTGAGCTTTTGTGCGACGAGGAAGTGAACGTCGACGACCGAGTCCACATGGACGTTGTCGGTGACCGACTGGCCATCGCCGATCATCGCGGTGAACTGGCCGGCCGCGAGATGCTCGAGGAAGTCGTTGACCATCACCGCGCCCTCCCCTGGACCCCAGACGCCGCCGGGCCGGACAGCTGCCGTTCGGAGGCCATCGTCGTCATGTGCCTTCAGGACCATCCGCTCGGCCCTGCTCTTCGTCTGCGAGTAGAGGTCGGGCAGTCCATCGGTGCCCACGTACGGCATGCTCTCGTCGCCACCGCGAACGGGACCGTCGACCGCGACCGTAATCGAGCTCGTGAACACCAGCCGCTTCACGCGATTTTGCTGACAGGCGCGAATCACGCGTTCGGTGCCGAGCACGTTCACCCCGTATACCTGGCGGCGTACGCTCGGACGGGCCAGCGTCAGCGTGTTGATGATGGCCGCGGTGTGAAAGACGGTATCTACGCCGTCGCACGCCGGGCCGACGTCACTCATTCGACGGATGTCGCCGACGATGCTGGTGACACGCGAGTCGCCTTCGAAAGGGGCGAGATCCAAGGCGCGCACCTCGCAGCCGAGCTCCAACAGGCGCCGTACCAGGTGCTTGCCGACGTAGCCGTTTCCGCCGGTGACCAGGCACACCGGTCCGACGCCATCTCGAGTCACGGGAAGGTCCATGAGGCGCTGCGGAACTTGAACCGCCGTGCTAGTTTGCGCAATCCCGATGAGCAGCCCCACACCCGATTTGGTCGACGATGCGAGCAGCGCGTCCTGGGATGACGTCGCCGACGTGGTGATCGTGGGCCTTGGAGCCGGTGGGATCACTGCCGCGGTCGAAGCGCGGGAGCGCGGCGCCAACGTGCTGGTGCTCGATCGCTTCGAAGGCGGCGGCGCCACCGCAATCAGCGGGGGTGTGTTCTATGCGGGCGGCGGCACGCACGTCCAGGAGGAGGCCGGCGTCCAGGACACGGTCGAGAACATGATCCGCTATCTGTCTCTGGAGGTGCAGGACGCGGTCTCCCCCGAGACGCTTCGGGATTTCTGTGAGACCAGCGCCGCGAACGTGCGCTGGCTGACCGACCGAGGGGTCCCATTCTACGGCACCCTGTGTCCCATCAAGACCTCGTACCCGACCAACGAGTACCACCTCTACTATTCGGGCAACGAAACCTTCGCTCCGTATTGCGAAGAGGCGAGCCCCGCCCAGCGCGGCCACCGCGCCGATGGGGGCGCGTTCCCCGGGTTCAACATCATCGAGCCGCTCCGCGAAACCGCACTCCGCGAGGGCGTTCGCATCGAGCTTCAAACGCGGGCGAGCCGCCTGATCACCGACCGCTCGGGCCGCGTGGTCGGCGTCGAAGTCGAGTACTTGCCGTCTCGCAGCTGGCGCGAGCTGCACCTTCGACTCCACCGGCTCGAGACGGCCCTTGCGAAGGTTGCGCCCGGCCTAGCAGGCGCGCTACGAAGCCGCTGCGAGGCGATCGAAGCCAAGCATTCGGCCCGCAAGCGGATTCGTTGCACGAACGGACTCATCCTCGCCGCGGGCGGCTTCGTCTTCAACCGCGAGATGGTCGCCGAGCACGTTCCAGAGTTCTTGCCGGGGCTTCCGCTCGGCACGCACGGAGACGACGGTGCGGGCATTCGCCTCGGACAGAGCGTGGGCGGCAAGGTCGACCAGATGCACCGCGCTTCGGCCTGGCGCTTTCTCTACCCACCCAATGCCTTCGCCGAGGGAATGCTGGTCAACGGCCGCGGAGAGCGGTTCGCGAACGAGTTCTGGTACGGCTCGAAGATCGGCGAAGCGATGGTCGAGCACAACGACGGAATCGCTACCTTGATCATCGACGAAGAGCTGCGGCAGCTCGCCAAGGAGCAGACCAAGCCCGGGAAGCTTCAGTGGTTTCAGCGTGGCGTCGCCCTGATGAACCTGTACTTCAATTGCCGCAAGGCCGAGGACGTCGACGCGCTGGCTCGGATGCTCGAGGTCCCCCGCGCCAACCTGCAGAAGTCGCTCGACGAATACAACGCGAGTGCAGCCGGCAGACGCCAGGATCCCTTCGGCAAGGACCGGTCCCAGATGCACTCGCTCGGGGAAGGACCGTTCTACGCGATCGATTGTTCGCTCGGCTCGAAGCGTCACGTCTGCGCCGTGATGACGCTGGGCGGCCTTGCGGTCGACGAGAAGACGGGCCAGGTCCTCCGCAACGACGGCGCCGCGGTGCCCGGCCTCTATGCGGCAGGCCGAAACGCCGTAGGCGTCTGCTCACGCCAGTACGTGAGCGGCCTCTCAATCGCAGATTGCGTTTACTCGGGCCTTCGCGCGGCGCGGCACCTCACACGGGCTCAGCAGCCGGTGACCGAAAGCGTTCCCGAAGTCGTCGTGTAGGTCACCTCGAGCACTGCGCTCCCGCTGTCGAAGGACCAATCCGTATCGGAAAGGGGCTCGCCGTCGAGGCTCACGCCGCAAACGTCTTCAGGGCTGAGCCGGGTAGCCATACTGGCTTCGAGGTGAATCGTCCGCTCGCGGTCGTTCTCGAGCCGGAGCGACCAGCCCGACTCGTCTTCCATGCTGGTCCACAGGCCATCGGCATAGAAGGTCCCGGAGCTTTCCCCCCGCGGGAAGGCAAGCACGTGCAGCCGATCGTCGCGATCGGAGGCATGGACGATGGCCGGGTCTTGGCCGTAGTCGGCCAAGGTGAAGACGTCCGGTGCGAGCAATGCAAGGACGGCGCCTGCCTCGACGAACATCGGAATCTCGGGATTGGGCGCGGCGACGGTCAGCGTGGCGCCGCCCGAATGTTGCACCGCTTCGCCCAGGCTGAACGTTCCCCCTTCCTCGCCGTAGCGGATCGAACGCCACCACTCGACCCAGAGTCCCTCCGGCAGGTAGAGCTCACGCTCGGTGGCGCCCTCCTCGTAGACCGGGGCGACCAAGATGCTCGGGCCGAACATGTACTGATCGTCGCGGCCCGTGGCCGCGACGTCGTCCGGATGCGTCAAGACGTGGTGACGCATCACAGGAAGCCCGGTCGCGTAATAGGTCTCCGCTGCGGCCTGAAGGTACGGATAGAGCTGGGTGTGGAGCTTGGCGTAGAGTCGCCAGACCGGCTTGTGCTCGGGGTCCCAGGCCTGCGGGCGGTCCTGAGGCGGCAGCGCCACTCCGTTCTTTTGGCTCCGCATCACCACCGAGAGGCCGCCCCAGGCGATCCAGCGGTCAAAGAGCTCGTCGCTCAAGCTTCGTCCGAATAGCGCGAAGAAGCCACCGATGTCGGACCCCCAGATCCCGACGCCCGAGGTCCCCATCGAAAGGGCGCGGTAGATGGAGGACTGGATCCCGTCGAAGTCCCAGCCGGTCGTGGGGTCGCCGCCCCAGACGATCGGCGAACAGGCGGCCGAACCGGTCCAGCCGGAGCGCGTGAACCGGGCGAGCGGCTTCCCGGCATCGAGAGTGGCCTCGTATGCGCCGCAGTGATACTCGCGAACATAGCGATTGTGGAACTCCGTCCCGGTCGCATCGTCGGCGGACACCGCGTCGAGCGGGGTGTATTCGCCGAAGTCCTCCATCCAGCCATCGTACCCGTGCTCGACGGCTTCATCCGTGAGCATTTTGTAGGCCGCTACACCGTTCTCCGCGGCGAAATCGAACTGGCTGACCTCGAAGGGATCGCCGACGCCGCTCGAGTAGTCGTAAATGTAGGTCGATCCATCGCTGCGCTTGATCAGTGCGCCCATCGCCTCGGCCTCGCTGAACACGGGCTCGTAGGAGACGCAAAGCATCGGGTTGAAGTAGGTGTGGATCGCCACGCCCATCTCGTGGTTGGCCGCGGTCCGAACCCGCTGCTGCTCTTCGCGACCCTGCTGCCGACCGCAGGGAAGATAGTGCAGATAGGTGGCGTTGAGCGAAGTCGGGATGTCCTCGCTCCGAAACTCGGCGATCTGGCTGTCGTCCTCGGTTTGGAGCCAGGGCCCGAAAAACCAGGGCTCGTAGTCCTCGGGCTGGCGGCCGACGGCGTCGGTGTAGCGGCGGAGCGCGTCGGCCGGGGTCGGGCCTCCGAAGACGCGAAACTCGAGCTCCGAGCTCTCGACCTCCATCGCCCAGGCGTCCTCGGCCCCCGAGGCGAGGCGGTGATAGCTCAGCTCGTCGTTGTCGATGAGCACGCCGTACCCCCGCGAGGAAAGGAGCCAGGGAATCGGGTAGTAGGTCGAATCGGCCCGCCACCGCGTTCCGGCCGGAGGAAGGACCTGGCGCATCAGCATGTATTCGTCGCCGTCGTAGTAGGGACCGTCGCCGACGTAGTGCTCGAGGTCCCAGCCGTTCTGGTCCACCGTGTTGCTGCGCTCGCCGAAGCCGACAAACCGCTCCTCGGACTCGGCGACGAAGCCGATCCCGAGCACCTGAACTCCGTCGGCCTCGGACGGCCTGACCCGGATCCGAATCGCCCCTTCCACTTCCGGATCCGGCCCCGCTTCGACGATCAATGTTCGTGTTGGGTCCGTCGTGGCGAGGGTCGCGGTATAGGTCGCCCCGTCGGTGCTCGACGACACGACCTCAGTCGCGCGAATCCAGCCGTCATCGCGAAGCGGCGGCGTCGAGGGCATCCCGTCGGTCAGCGGAGGCAGCGCAGGCTGTTGCCCGCTGCCCGGTAGTGGCGGGCCGAGGTGCATGCCGAGACTACCGCCCGGCCCATCGTCCTGAGCGGGGAGCTCGACGAGAACCGGATTCCCCTCCCCATCGAAGAAAGTCATGTTCCACGGCGATTCGTCGACCCGGAGCTTCACG
>CBDUCC010000037.1:0-16216 GCA_965365555.1 uncultured Myxococcales bacterium
GGATCAGGTGGTCTTCACCGTCGATCTTCACCTCCGTGCCGCCGTACTTGCCGAACAGGACGAGGTCGCCCTTCTTCACGGCAAGGGGCCGGACTTCGCCGCTATCGAGAAGGCGCCCCGTACCCACGGCGACGACCTTGGCCTCGATCGGCTTTTCCTTGGCGGTATCCGGAATGATGATCCCGCCTTTGGTTGTTTCTTCTTCCTTGACTCGCTTGACCAGAATGCGGTCATGCAATGGACGAATGGCCATTTAGTCCCTCCATTTCGGGCAGTTAGCTGCCCGGTAGCTCGTTAGCACTCGTCTTGTTCGAGTGCTGATTGGTCGGCAACCTAACCCTCAACGTCGGGCAGTCAAGGTATGTTTCGGGGCTTTTTCGTATCTATCGCGCAGCGAGATTTGCCGGGCTTCCGAACCCTGCTAGCCTCCGGCGACCTATGGCACGTGTCACCGTCGAAGATTGCTTGGAGCACGAGGAGAATCGCTTCGCCCTCGTCATTTTGGCCTCCCGCCGAACTCGGCAGCTGATCAAGGGGGCCCCCGCGCTGGTCCACAGCAGGAACAAGCCGATCGTGACTGCCCTCCGCGAAATCGCGGACCACAAGGTGTACTTCGCCCGGCCGGTCCGAGGCGCGGTGGAAGAGTTCATCGTCGAGACACGCGCGAACGACCCCGCCTCCTGAGCGGCGGCATCGCCCCATCTTTGCGGCAGAACAGGCCCCCAGGTAGCCTGAGGGTGGGGTCATGGCGCGCATCACCATCATGGGGCCAAGCGGCCGGCAGGAACGACAGCTGTTTCGCCACAACTCGCTCGGCCGTCATCCGCGCAATACCCATCAGGTCCTGGATCGCGTGGTGTCGAAGGAGCACTGCCACATCGAGCTCGTCGACCAGGACTACGTCCTGAAAGACCTGGGCTCGCTCAACGGCACCTACGTCAATGGGGAGCGGGTCGTCGAAGACCACACCTTGAAGCCGGGCGACGAAATTACCATCGGCTCGACACGCATCGTCTTCGAGCCCGAACAGGGCCGGGCGGAGGTGACATTCGACGCGCTGATGGGCGAGGAGCCGCGCGAAGCCACCCAGCGCTTCCAGATCGGCGACATGGACGCCTCGCATCTGATCCGTGCGAAGGTTTCCGTCCTGGCCGAGAAGACCTTCTTCGCCGAGGAGTTGATACAAGACGACGCCTCGCTTCGGCGCGACTACGAGAAGCTTCGCGCGAGCCACGAGGTGACTCGGGCGATCGAGCTCGGCACCAGCATCACCGCGCTGTGCACCAAGATTCTCGAGGTCGCGTTTCGACTCGTTCCTGCGGATCGTGGCGTCGTCCTGCTCCACAACGATCAGGGGCAGCTCGAGCCCGTCGCCGTCCGGACCGCAAAGGACGCCGACCCGAATCAAGAGGTCATCGTCTCTCGCACGGTACTCGATACGGTGGTGCGCGAGAAAGAGGCCGTGTTGTCGCACGACGCCTCGGCAGACGCGCGCTTCCAAAGCGCGCAATCGGTGATCATGCAGGGGATTCGTTCGACCATGTGCGTCCCGCTTCTGCACGGCGACACGGTGCTCGGCGTGATGATGCTCGACTCGAAGCTGGCGACGCACGCCTTCAACGAAAAAGACCTCGCGCTGTTCGAGACGGTCGCAAGCCAGGCGGCGATTGCGGTTCAGAACACGCTCTTCGCGAAACGGTTGGAGCAGGAGGCGGTAATGCGCCAGCGCTTTCGGCGCCTCCTTTCGCCCGCGATCGCCGAACAGGTGCTCTCGGGTCATCTCGAGGTCAAGAAGGGCGGGGAGCTGCGCGAAACCACGGTGCTCTTCGCGGACATTCGGGGATTCACCTCGATGAGCGAATCCTACGAACCGCAGATTGTCGTCGATGCGCTCAACGAGTACTTCGAACGCATGGTGGAGATCGTCTTCCGCTACGAGGGTACTCTGGACAAGTTCATCGGGGACGAGATGATGGTGCTCTTCGGTTCACCTGTCGCCCATCCCGACGATCCGACGCGGGCGGTGAGGGCCGCTCTCGAGATGCAGCAGGCGCTAGGCGCGATCAACGAACGGCACGCAGCGCGGAGCCTCCCTCCGTTCGAGATTGGAATCGGGATCAACACCGGCGAGGTGGTGGCCGGGTACATTGGCAGCAGCCAGGCGCTCGAGTACACGGTCATTGGGGACCCGGTCAACACCGGCTCGCGACTCTGCTCGCTCGCCAAGCGGGGTCAAACCCTGGTGAGTGAAGGCACGGTCGCCAAGCTCGGAGGCGCTTTCGAGCTCGAGGAGCTTCCGCCCGAGCAGGTCAAAGGCAAGGCCCAGCCGATCCGTGTGTTCGAGTTGCTCGGCCCCCGAACGCAGCGCTAGCACGGCGCTTGCCCGCGCTTGGAGATGTGCGAGGAATCCCGAGATGGCGCACTTGGACTTCGAGGCACCGCTAGTCGAGTTGGAGGAGCGTATCGCGGCCCTGCGCGCCTTGACCGAATCCGGCGCTCCCGAGGCCGAGGAGATCGAGGCTCAGATCCAGTCCCTCGAGGCGCAGGCCGATCGCCTACAACGTGAGCTCTATGCCGATCTCGACGTGTGGAAGAAGGTGCAGCTCAGCCGGCACCCCGATCGCCCGTACCTTCGAGACTACATCGCCGAGCTCTTCGACAGCTTCATCGAGCTTCACGGGGACCGGCTGTTTCGGGATGATCCTGCCATCATTTCTGGGTTCGCGCGGTTCGAGGATGAGATCGTTGCGATCGTCGGTCATCAGAAGGGCCGCACGGCAAAGGACAAAGCACAGCGCAACTTCGGAATGGCGCACCCCGAAGGGTACCGAAAAGCGATCCGGGTGATGAAGCTGGCCGAGCAGGCGGGGCGCCCACTGTTGACCTTCATCGACACGCCCGGCGCCTATCCGGGGCTTGGCGCCGAGGAGCGCGGGCAGGCCGAGGCCATCGGTCGCGCGATCGAGACCATGAGCCAGCTGAAGGTACCGATCGTGAGCACCGTCCTCGGGGAGGGCGGCTCGGGTGGCGCGCTGGCCATCGGGGTGGCCAACCGCGTCCTGATGCTGGAATACGCGACCTACAGTGTCATCACCCCGGAAGGATGCGCATCGATCCTCTGGCGGGACGGTGCCCGGGCCGCCGACGCCGCGAAGCAACTGAAGCTGCTGGCGCGCGATGCCAAAGCCCTCGGCGTCATCGACGAGGTGGTGCCCGAGCCGGCCAGCGGGGCACACCGAAAACCGAAGGTGGCTGCAGACGCGCTCCGCCAAGCCCTCCGACGTCAACTCGAGGATCTGCGACCCTTCGGGCCCGAGGCCCTGGTAGGACAGCGATATCAGCGATTTCGGGCACTTGGCGCCTGGTCCTAGGGCACGTCTTTTTTGACTGCGACCCGCTCGGATCTCTACGATCGGAAGGCGGGAAGATGCTTTGAAGAGGCTCGTAGCAATGGCCATGGTGCCAGCCATGATGGGGTGCAGCTCAGGGGGCACGCATTCGAAGGCTCGGAATGCCTCCGACGTCGCCGAACAGGATGCCGAGCTGACGAGTTTGCGCGTGCAACTCGAGGAACGAGAGCAGGCGTTGCGTACCCTCGAGGGGCAGCTCGCGCTCGCCCGGGCGCAGGTGCAGGAGCTCGAAGGAAGAGGGCGACCCAGCGCGGGCAAGGCAGTCAACCTGGACCCGGCGGAGCTTCCCTGGTCCACGCCGGTGGTCGCCGACGAGCGATTGCCAATCACGTCAGAGGTTCCTGACTTGCCGGGCTTCGAGGACGCTTCCCCCGCACCCGCACCCGCATCCGCACCCGAAGCACCGGAACCGGCAGAGCCCGCGATCAGTGTCGAGGGATATCGACGCGGACTTCAACTCGTGCGCGACCGGCGTTTCGACGAGGCGTGGACGGAGCTCGATGCATTCTTCACCGCCCATCCAAGCCATCCGTACGCTGACAACGCGCTCTACTGGTGCGGCGAAATCCACTACCTCCGGCACGAGTACCAGCGTGCGCTCGAGGTATTCGAGCGGCTGCACAAGCTCTATCCGACCGGGAACAAGGCGCCCGATGCGCTCTATCGCATGGGGCAGATTCATCTGAGGCGCGGGGACCGGGCGCGCGCTCGGGCTTACTTCGAAGAGGTTCGGGAACAGTTCCCGGATACCGCGGCGGCGCGCCTGGCGTTGCGGGAGGACGCATCATGAAACTGTTAGGATGGACGAGCTTGTGGGCCGTGCTCATGGTCGGCGTGGCAATCGCGCAGGTCGATATGACGGCCGACGACCGCGATTCGGCGACCGAAACCGAAAAGGTGCGAATCCCATCGGACGTGCCGAACAAGCACAAGGTGAAAGAGGGCGACACGCTCTGGGACATCACCGAGGGCTACTACGGTGATCCGTACCGTTGGCCGCAGGTCTGGTCCTACAATCCGGAGATCACCAATCCGCACTGGATCTATCCGGACCTCGAGGTTCGGCTGCGACCCGAGGACGGAAACGTCGTCGACACGGCGCCCACGGGCTTCAAGCGGACCTCCGCCCGGCGGGGTAGTACGCACGCCGTGTACATGGCGGAGTACGGGTTCCTCAACAAGGATGCGCTGGAGGATGCAGGCTTCATCATCGGCGGCAACGAAGAGCACATGATGATGTCCGATACCGACATCACGTACGTCCGTTTCAACGAGGGCGTCGAGCCGGAAATCGGCCGCGTGTACACGGTCTTCCGCCGGATGAAGGAGCTCGAGCGAGAGTCTTGGGAGGAGGGCGAGCTCGTCCGAATCCTCGGAGAGATCGAGCTTCTCGACTACGACATGGCGCGTGGCGTGGGCCATGGCCTCGTGGTGAACTCACTCGACGGGCTGGAACGTGGCTTCCGGCTGGCGCCGCTCGAGCGCAGGTTCTACTGGGTCGACGTCGTTCCCGCCGAGCGCTCGATGCGAGCGACGGTGGTCGCAAGTCTCTATCCGCGGAAGCTTCCGTCCACGGACCAGATCGTGTTCGTGAACGTCGGCTCGGAGCACGGCGTCGTCCTTGGGAATCGCTTCTACATCGTCCGTCAGGGTGACGAATGGCGACGGAGCGCGGAGGGCAAGATCGGCCGCGAGATCGAGACCACGGTCGAGCTTCCGGACCCCCCGAAACACTACCCCTGGGAGGTCATTGCCCTTGGCCGGGCGGTCAACGTCCAGCCCAAAACGACGGCGATCCTCCTCGAGAAGGCCAAGCGCGCAGTCCGCATGGGAGATCGCGCCGAATTACGCAAAGGGGAATAGCCGAGCGACGAAGGCCGTTGCTTCTGGGTCCGATTCCGAGGGATGCTCGGCCCGAACATGGCTTCTGACGGCGACCGAAACGGCCAGGAGGCGCTGCGGCTACAGCACGTCGTAGACCGCGAGCGAGCGAAACTGCGCGCGCTGCAGGACATCAGCGCTGCGCTCGGGTCGACCCTGGACCTCGGGGAGCTGCTGGACATGATCCTCGATCGGATTAGCGAGGTGATGGAGGCGGATCGCTCGACCCTGTACCTACTCGACGAGGAGACCGACGAGCTCTGGTCGAAAGTCGCTCAGGGCAACGACATCCAAGAGATCCGTCTCAAGCCAGGCGAAGGGCTCGCCGGCGCCGTCGCTAGCACAGGCAAGCCGCTCAACATCAAAGACGCCTACCAGGACGTACGTTTCGACGCGGAGTGGGATCGGCGCACCGGCTATCGAACGCGCTCGACGCTCTGCGTCCCGATGAAGAACCAGCACGGTCGCACGATTGGAGTCGTGCAGGTCCTCAACAAGCACGAGGGCTACTTCACCGTGGCCGACGAGGCGCTGCTCACCGCGCTCGCAAGCCATGCGGCTGTCTCGATCGAAAACTCGAGGCTCTTCCTCTCGGTCGTCGGTAAGAACATCGAGCTGCTCGAGACCAAGGAGCAACTCGAAAAGAAGATTCGAGAGCTCGACGTGCTCTTCGAGATCACGCAAGTCGCGGCAAGCGCGATGGAGCTCGACGACCTTCTCGCCGGTGTGCTCGCGAGGACCATGCGGGCCACTGATGCGGAGGCCGCCTCGATTTTACTCGCGGATCAAGACACCGGCGACCTCACGTTCCGGGCGGCGGTGGGTGGCGAACCCGATCGCGTCAAGAGGATGACGATCAAGGCGGGGCAGGGGATCTCCGGCTGGGTCGCGGAGCACGGGCGGCCTCAGATCGTCAACGAGGTGGACAAGGATCCGAGGCACTCGAAGCACATCTCGGACGAGGTCGGATACCACCCGCGGTCCGTGCTCTGCGTGCCACTGCGATGGGACGAGGGGATGGGGGCGCTTCAGCTGCTCAACAAGTCGGGCGGGCGCGCTCCGTTCATCGACGACGACCTGAAGATGGCGACCGTCATCGCGGGACACCTCTCGACAGCCATTTCACAGGCGCAGTCGCGCGCCCAGAAGGCTCGGGAGGAGCGGCTTGCAACCCTTGGAAGATTCCTCTCCAGCATGCTGCACGACCTGAAGACGCCGCTCACCGTCATCTCCGGCTACACGCAAATGCTCGTTCAGGAAGAAGATGAAGAAGCCCGGCGTGACGCGGCCGCATCGATTCGAAGGCAGGTTCAACTGCTCAAGACGATGATGGGCGAGACCTTGGCCTTCGCCAAAGGCGAACGTCGCATCCTGATTCGACGCGTTTACCTCAACAGCTTCTTCGAGGACCTGGCTGAGCAGCTCAAGCCGGAGCTCGCCGAGCGCGGCATCCGGCTCGATCTGGTCCTTCGCGACCGAGGCGTCGCCCACTTCGACGAAGAAAAAATGCAGCGCGTCTTCCACAATCTCGCACGCAACGCGGCCGAGGCGATCGGAGATCAGGGGGGCATCTGCCGCATCGAGGTCGACCGGACGGACGAAGGAAGCCTCGCCTTGGTGTTCTCGGATGACGGGCCCGGCGTATCCGAAGAGATGCGCGGCCGACTCTTCGAATCCTTCACCACCCACGGCAAGAAGGGCGGGACGGGCCTCGGACTCGCGATCGTGCAGAGCATCATCGAAGACCACGGGGGCAACGTCACGGTGGAGAGCATGCCCGGACGCACCGCCTTCACGATCCTCCTCCCACAGCCCCAACCCCGCAAGAGCACACGCCCCCCCGCCGCCGCCGAATGACGGGACAGGTAGCCTGCTGAAAAGTCCAAGCATTTCAATTGCCTGGCAGCCTAAACGCGAATTCTCCTTTCGCTGTTAGAATCGCCCCATGTTCGTAGGCCACTACGCGCCGAGCTTTGGGTTGCGACGCTTCACCACCGTGCCGCTCTGGGCTCTGTTTCTCGCGGCGCAGTTCGTCGACGTCCTCTGGGCGGTCTTGGTCATGCTCGGCGTCGAGCGACTGCGGATCATCCCCGGCTACACCAGCGCAAGCCCGCTCGTGCTCGACTACATGCCGTACTCGCACAGCCTCACCGCGACGTTCGCATGGGCGCTGCTGCTCGGCATCGTCGGCACTGCGATCTGGGATCGACGTGGCGGCGCGGCCCTTGGCGCATGCGTGCTTGCTCATTGGCTACTCGATTTCTTGGTGCACGTTCCCGATCTCCCGCTCGTCGGGAATCAGTACAAGGTAGGCCTGGGCCTTTGGAACTATGCGTCACTGTCGTTCGTGGTGGAGAGCGCCCTAGTTCTCGGCGCGGTTGGGGTCTATGTGCGGGGCGCTCGTCGAGCATTCCCCATCTGGCTCTTCGCGTTCGCCATGCTCGGAATGCAGGCCAGTGCCTTCATTCTGCCTCTGCCAGCGAGCTCCACGCAGTTCGCTCTGATGGCCCTCGTGAACTACCTAGGGCTCGCACTCGCCGCCGCGCTCATCGAACGCCGCTGGGGGTAGCGAGCGCTCCGTTTCCCTGGCTTGGATACCTTTCGTTCCGTGGTCCGAGCCGTCTGGCGGTTGACCGCGGCGCCGCTTCTCGGGAAGATCTCCGCGTGACCGAACCGCGGAACATCGAGGTGCATCCTTGGCGGGATGCCCTCTACGAGGAGCTTCACAGCCGACCGTCCCCGTTGGTCGTCACCCCCTGCACGATCAGCCACATCGCGATGCAGCGGACGGATGAGGAGCGGCCCCGGGAGCTGCCGCACCTCGCGGAGCTCTGCGCGGAATACGGGGTCGAGCCACCAAACGAGAACGCTTCCTGCTTCTACAAAACCTTGGGTGACTTCGAGATTCGCTGGGAAAGCCACACCGAATTCTCGACATATACGTTCGTTCGAAAGACCGAGGGCAACCCCCTTCGAGAACCCAGCGCTCTGAGCCCGATCCCCGAAGCCTGGCTGAGCGAGATACCGGGGCGCGCCACCGCGGCTCTGCACCTGGCCTTCGGCGCTTCCGAGGGCCCTCCAGACCCCGCCGAGCTCGACCGCTACTTCGAGAGGCAGGCGCTCCGCGGCAGCGTCGTCCGGCAAGGGACGGCCTACCTCTACAGCAGTTTCCGACTCCACTCCGACGGCTTCGCCCGTGTCGCCCTTCAGGCGCGCGACCTCAGCTCGCTCCAGGCGGGCCGTT
The DNA here is from genome assembly GCA_965365555.1 of uncultured Myxococcales bacterium. GTDB lineage: Bacteria > Myxococcota_A > Polyangia > Polyangiales > Houyiibacteriaceae > SG8-38. The sequence continues at coordinate 8,536 of CBDUCC010000037.1, forward strand.
TGGTGCAGCGGGGGCTGGCGATCGAGACCTACCGCGTGATGGCCCTTCTGGCGCTTCCAGTCGCGCGCGAGGTCACGCCGGAGCTAGGGGCGATGGAGCGAGAGCTGGCCCGCATCAACGAGGCGCTCACTGAGGCGGAGGAGCGCACGAACCAGCAGGCTCTGCTCGATGAGCTATCGAACCTAGCCGCACGTGTGGAGCGGATGCGCTCCGACACGACCTACCGCTTCGCCGCCACCAACGCCTACTTCGACCTGGTCCGCGAACGCAACAGGGAGCTGACGGAGGAGAAGATCCCAGGACTTCAGCCGATCCACGTGTTCATCAAGCGCAGGCTCGCGCCTGGCATCCGCACCTGCAACGCGGTTCGCGACCGGCTCGAGGACCTGTCGAGACGGATCGGTCAAACCGGCAGCCTGCTTCGGGCTCGCGTGGAGCTCTCCATCCAAGGCCAGAACCGCGAATTGCTTGCTTCGATGAACCGACGAAGTGAGACCCAGTTACGACTACAGCAGGCCGTCGAGGGTCTATCGGTGGTCGCCATCACCTACTACCTGATGGGACTCCTCGGCTACCTTTGGGAAGGCTTCGTTTGGGCCGGCTGGCCTTGGAGCAAAAAGCTCAGCTTCGCCGTCGCCGTGCCGGTGATCATGCTACTCGCGTGGAGGATCATTCACGGCGTGCGAAGCCGAGTACACGGACAGGGCCCCTGAGGCTCAAGCGAAGTCGCGTTCCATCCGCTCTTGGTCCTCCTTGCAGCGGATGCAGAGCTCGGTCTCGGGACGCGCTTCGAGCCGCTTGATGCTGATCGGTTCTTCGCAGTCTTCGCAGACCCCGAACTCCCCCTCGTCGAGCTTTTTGAGAGCCTTCTCAATCTTCTGGAGGAACACCCGTTCACGGCCGCGAAGCCGGAAGGTGAACGACTGCATGTACTCGCTCGAGGCGAGGTCCATTTCGTCCGGAAGCTCGGACGCGTCTAAGGTCATGTCCTGGTCCATCGTCTCGCGTGCCCGACGAACCACGGCGTCACGCTTTTCTTCGAGGATGGTGCGAAACCGCTTCAATTCGGTCTTCTTCATGCGTTTGATCCCCTAGCGAGGGAGCGCGAGCATAATGATCGAGGGAGCCGAGTCAAGAACCCAACCGACAACGAACCGAAATGACGGCGAAAACGGGCTAGTCGAAGGTGTCGAAAACCGAGGTCGAGGCGCGAAGCCCGGAGCCCCAGAGGATCGTGTCCACCCACTCGCCGGGCTCGAGCTCGGCTCGGTCGGCCGGTAGGATGACCAGGGCATTGACCCCTACGAAGGACGACATCGAACCGGAGCCCTGGCGGGGGTTGAGGGTGACGGCGAGCTCGTCACCCTGCCGTTGCACGAAGGCCCGTGCAATCTCGATTCGGCCAGGCCTGCGGCGGTACGAGCTCAGCAAGCGTGCTCGAACGGGCTCGGGATGGGGCTTCGTGTCGCCGAGCATCGCTCGCAGGCAGGGGGCGACCAGCACCTCGAAGGTCACCATGGCGCTGACGGGGTTGCCCGGCACTCCGATGACGGGTGTTTTACCGTAGCGTGCGAACGTGAGGGGCTTGCCCGGCTTGATTCGGACCTTCCAGAACTCGGCCTCGATGCCGAGGTTCGCGTAGGCCCGATGCACTAGGTCGTACTCGCCTACCGACACGCCTCCCATCGTGATCACGACGTCGCTTTCCAGAGCGGTTCGTAGGGCATCCTCGATTTCGGGCAGCGAGTCGGGCGCCGCCGGAAGTGGGACGGGGATGGCTCCAGTGGCGCGGAGCATCTCACTCAGCACGTAGACATTGGAGTTGACGATCGACCCCGGGTCGAGTGGTTCGCCCAGGGTTCGAAGCTCGTCCCCCGTCGAAAGCAGCGCGACCCGCGGCTGCTGGTACACGAAGACACGAGCGATGTTCTGGCTGGCGAGCAGGCCAATCTCACCGGGGAGCAGGCGGTCGCCAGCCTGCAGTAGGGCCGTGCCCGCGCACAGGTCGCTTCCGCGTGCGCGCACGTGTTTCCCGCGGGTGGACCCCTCGAGCAAATCGACCCAGCCGCCGTCGCGCTCGGTGTCCTCTTGGATCACGACAGCATCGGCACCCGCAGGCATCGGTGCGCCGGTGAAAATGCGGCAAGCGGTTCCGGGTTTGAGAGCCTCGGGAAGCGGTCCTCCCGCACGTGATTCGCCCCGCACCGCGAGGCGAACAGGGGTCTGTTGGCTCGCCCCTGCCGACTCGACGGCCCGCACCGCGTAGCCGTCCATCGCGCTGTTGTCGAACGAAGGAGAGTCGAAACGGGCTTGGACATCTCGTGAGAGGTAACGGCCCGCTGCTTCGGTCAGCAGTACCTCCTCCTCGCCCAACGGTGAGAACGCTGGCATCATCGAAGCAAGTGCCTCTGCGACCGACTGCATCAGGGGTCGAGCCTAGCACGTCGCCGTTCGACTCACTCGGGGCAGACGCGGTTTCGGCCGGCGCGCTTCGCTTCGTAGAGCTGATGATCGGCGGCCTTGACGAAATCGTAGGAGGTCCAGCCGAGATCGAGCTCGGCAACGCCGCATGAAACGGTGACGTCGATCTCCTCGTCCTCGAAGACGAAGCACGCGCCCGCAATGATTCGGCGCAGCTCGTCCGCGATCAGGACACCGCCGGCAAGCTCGGTTTCCGGAAGGATCAACGCGAGCTCCTCACCGCCGTACCGAGCGATGACGTCGTCCGGACGGATACGAGACTTGCAAAGCTGAGCGACTTCCTTGAGGACATGATCGCCAGCCAGATGACCAAACTCGTCGTTCACTTCCTTGAAGTGGTCGATGTCGCACATCACCAAGGTGAGCGGTCTGCGGTGTCGCCCCGCGCGCGAGAGCTCACGATCGAGCTGCTCGATGAAGTAGCGCTTGTTGTGCACTCCGGTCAGCCCATCCATGATCGTCATTCGGTAGATGGTCTCGTGGTACTGCGATTCCAAGTCGGCTCCGCTCAAGAACTTCAGGATGGTGTCGCCGATTTTGACTTGGTCGCCACGGTTGATCTGTGCGTCATCGACGATCTCGTCATTGACGTACGTACCGTTCGTGGACGCCATGTCGACCACTCGATAGCCACCTCCACGCACCTCGATCCGAGCATGACGACGCGAGACACTGTCGCTTTGAAGTACGACGTCGTTCTCCATGCCTCGGCCGATTCGCACCGGGCCTTCACCGAGCGAGAATCGTTTACCGAGCTGATTCGAGCTCGGCGCATAGATCACCACGAGACAGTCCCGCGCGCTCTCGGTAGAGATGTGCGGTTCGGCAAAGGGCGTGACCCTCGTCTTGATTTCGCTCTCCACCGGTATCCGTTCAGCGTAAAAAGCGGGCGTTGCAGCGTCAATGTCGCTGGATGTAGGTCATGTTGCGCTGATTGATCCACAGGTGGGCGAGCACCGGACCCCAGAGCACGCCCGTGTAGTCGAATATCCAGCCGAACAGGAGCCCCATTAGGCCCGCCCAGACGGACCAGGCAAGAAACGCCCGCTTCGGCCCCGAATGAAGGGCGCCGAAGATCAGAGAGGTCCACCAAAGACCGAGAACCGGCTGCATGGCGCCGCGGAAAAAGAGCTCTTCGGCAGATGCCGAGATCAGCGCAAGCAGGCCGATGTTAGACGGCGTCAATGGCGCGACCAGAGGCGCAAGCTCGTTCTGCAGCGCCCGTGCCCATCGGGCCCGCTCGACCAGTAGAGGGGTCATCGCGACGACGGACACGCCGAGCAGTGCACCAAGCATCAACGAGATGCCGAGCCGAGTCGGATACGAGGCGTCCAGAATAGGCTCGTGCAGAGCCCATGCGTGGCGCCTCTGCCCGATCTCCGCCCAGGCCACCGCAATCGCCCCGAGCGGCAGGTAGATGATCAAGGCGAGTGCGATGAGCCGGTTCGATGATGGCAAGGTCGCCTCGGATGTATCAAAGTGAGCCTGGGGCGGCAATGGCGGCAACACACGCATTTGACAGGTTTGAGAGCCGCGAAGTACTAGCCGGGTTCGGGCCCGCATGAGCAGCAAGCCAGGCGAAGATGTTGCGAAAGTCCTCGTCGTCGACGACGAAGAGGTAATCCGGGAGATCCTGGCGGACTTCCTGACGATGGAAGGGTTCTACGTCCGCACCGCCGCAGACGGAAGCGGGGCACTCGTCGAGCTCTCGCGAGACCGTTTCGACCTCGTCTTGAGCGACCTGAAGATGCCCAACATGGGTGGGCTGGAATTGCTCAGCGCAATTCGGAAGCACACGCCACACGTGGTCACGATCATCATGACGGGCTTTGGCACCGTCGAGACCGCCATCGAAGCGATGAAACAGGGAGCGTACGACTACGTGCTCAAGCCTTTCAAGGTCGAGGAGGTCGTCCACACGATTCGACGCGGGCTCGAGAAACAGCGACTCGAGGCGGAGAACTTCCGTCTCCGAGAAGCCCTGTCCCTCTACAAGGTGAGCGAGGCCATCGCGGCGAGCCTTTCGCTGGAGCAGGTCGTACACACCTTGATCGATGCCGCCGTTCACGAGGTCGACTCGGACCTCGTCAGCGTGTTGCTCAGTGACGGCGGAGGAAGCTTCTACCGAAGGAGCACCGAGCTCAGCCCGGATTTTCGACTCCGGCGAGAGGCCGACCGCCTCCACGTCGACGCTCTGCCGGCGCACTTCGCGACGGCTTCGGCGCTGCTCGAGCACGACGAGCGCTGCTGGCGCTATTTCGACGAGGTCGGGGCCGAGCCGAAGCCTCGTTCGCTCGCCGTGGCGCGACTCGCCGCGCGAAACGAAACGATCGGCTTTCTCTGCGCGGTCAGCTATAGCCAGGGGAAGCGCTTCGACGAGGGACAGCGCAAGCTGCTTCACGCGACCGCGGACAGGGCCTCCGCAGCGATCGAAAATGCGCGTCTCTACGAAGATCTCCAGGCCACTTTCAAACAGACGATCCGCGGCCTCGCCAGTGCGATCGACAAGATGGACCGCTACACCGCCGGGCATTCGGCGCGGGTTGCCGCGTATGCCCAGATCCTAGCGATCAAGCTCGGCCTCGCTGACGATCAGATCGAAATCGTTCGTCAGTCCGCCTTGATGCACGACATCGGCAAGATCGGCTGCGTGATGAACCTCAACAAGCCCGGGCGTCTCTCGCAAGCCGACTACGAAATTTTCAAACAACACCCGGAACACGGACGCGACATCTTGCAGCCCATCGAGTTTCTGCACCCTCTCATTCCGGGCGTCCACCTCCATCACGAGCGATGGGACGGGCTCGGCTATCCGTTGGGGCTCAAAGGACAGGACGTTCCGCTCATCGCACGCATCATCGCCGTGGCGGACACGTACGACGCCATGACCAGCGACCGGGCCTACCGAAAGGCTCTCGCTCACGACATCGCGATTTCCGAGATCGACCGCTGCGGAGGAAGCCAGTTCGACCCAGAGATCGCGGATGGATTCCTGAAGTCGATCGAGGAATTCCGTGACGACGGTCGAACTCTCGAGGAGTTCCCGGACGTGCGAGAGACCCGTTCGGGGCTCATGGCGCCACGGCGGTACCGACGTTGATCGGGGGCTCGGGCAACGCGAAGGCCGCGGACCATTTTCGTTTCGATGATGGGGCCCGCCACGCGCGATTGAGGACACGGCGGCCGCGCAGCTCGAAGCGTGTCACCAGATCGACGTTTCCGGTTCGTGTGGGCCGGAACGCTCGAGGGACGACCTGGACGAGCGTCAGCGTCTGGGACGGACCGATCGACGGATCAGAGTGGTCGAGCTCGTCCATTCCCTCGGCAACGATTCGCCGAATCGTCTTCTCGTTCCTGAAGGACCGGGTCGTGGTTACGAGATGACCTCGGGCATCCTTCCACGGGGTCGGCGCCGTTGCGTATTGCGGAGGATTGCCGAGCTGCTCGCAGGCGCCCGATAGCAGTGCGAGCATGGAGACAAGCGCAAGGCTAGTGCGTTTCACGGCTTCGTTCCCGCGCGACGTCTCGCTCGGTTGCGACGCCAGGAACCGGAAGCGCAGGCTCGCCTTCCTCTTTGTCCTGCCAAGGATACTTGATCCGGTTGTGGTAGACGTTGCACAGCGTGTCGGTGAGCGTGCTCTGAAGCACGCGGAGGTCTTCCATAGTGAGCCCCGATTCGTCGAGCTGTCCCTGACGAAGCTTGACGTTCGTGACACGCTGTACGACACCCTCGAACTTGTCTCGGCTGGGCTCTTCAACGGAGCGAGCCGCGGCCTCGATCGCATCGATCAGCATGAGGATGGCCGTCTCCTTCGTACGCGGTCGCATGCCAGGGTAGCGAAAGGCCGCATCGGAAAGGCCCTTGGGGTTCCCCGATTCGAGGTACTTGTGCCAGAAGTACTCGATGACGCTCGTCCCGTGGTGCGTGTAAGCGAACTCGACGACTGGCTCCGGAATGCCGCCTTCGCGCAGGATCCGCACGCCTTCGACGACGTGCGCCATGATCGCGTCTGCGCTGACGTCAGGCTCCAGATCGGCGTGCGGCGACGGCTCGCCAGAGACGAGGTTCTCGACGTAGTACTTCGGTTGGATCGTTTTGCCGAGGTCATGATAATAGGCGCCGACTCGCGTCAGGAGGGCGTCGGCGCCAATCGCAGCAGCGGCGCCCTCGGCGAGGTTCGCCATCGCGCGAGCGTGCTGCCAGGAACCGGGAGCCTCGCGAGCCATCTTTCGAAGCAAGGGATGATCGACGTCGGTCAGCTCTTGGAGCTTCCCGCGAGTGACGACTCCGAGTGCAGCCGTCGCAACTCGCTGAGAGAGCAGGGCGAGGACCCCGGAGATCATGCCGCCCGCAATCGTAGAGAGCAGCGCCGAGTCCTGAAGCAAAGCGAGATCACCGATCACGTCGATCTCGTTCCCGACGACGAGTTCTGCACTGATCAGCGCTAGCGCCGCGAAGAGGCCAGCGGCCGTGCCCGCCACCAGCATGTGCGTGGCATGCTTTCGGTCGTAGAAGAACACGACGACGCCCAAGGTCGTCGCGGCGTACACGACGATGGCCGGCATGGCGAAGTCGAGGAAGGATGCGCAAACGAGGGCGATTACGAGCCCCGATGCGGCCGCGGTCGCTCGGTTGAAATAAAGAGCGCCCCAGAGCGGTACGGTGGCCAGAGGAATGATGAATGGAGACACCGGTGTAAACAGCAGCAGCAACTTCGCCGTGAGGCAGGTCGCACCGACGAGAACGAGGAGTCCCGCCTGCGTTCGCAGCAGGCCCCCACGGCCGCCCGTGAACATCCGCAAGTAAGCGAGGAATATGTAGGCGATGGCGAAATACGTGATCCACACCCCAGTCAACTTGCCCCGGGACGGAGGACGCCGATCTCGCTCGAAGGCTCGAACGATCCGTTGGCTCTCGGGCTCGTTCACTACCTCTCCGCGGCGAACGACCAACGGCTCGGGGATTCCACGAGCATCACGCGCCCGATCCTTGGGCAGGTAGCTGCTGGGAATTCTCAGCGTCACCGGTGCGGGGCGGACTGGGTCGACGCGGAGCGGCTCCAACACGACTTCGACCTGACTCGCCAAGGTCATGATCGAGGCAAAGAGCGCGCCGAGGATCAAGCCCGATGTGCGACCGGCGATGAGGCGTGTACGAAGCATCGTTCGGGGGATCCCGCTCGAGTGGACCCTAGTGACC
>CBDUCC010000038.1:0-16212 GCA_965365555.1 uncultured Myxococcales bacterium
GCAAGCACATCCCGCTCTTCCTCCACGGCGTGACCCTCGACCGAATCTCGCGGGAGACCGACGTGGGCTGCGGCACGGAGAGGTCCCGAATTTGCGGCGGGTGGCCGACCAGGATTTCCTTTTCCGACCCGGAGTCGATGTGACAGACGTGCGTCAGGTCAAGGGTCTGGAGTTCGACTACGTCGTCTTCGTGGAGTGCAATGCGGCGACGTTTCCGGTCGACAATGAAACCCGGCATCTCCTGCACATCGCGGCCACTCGGGCCGCCCACCAGCTCTGGGTGTTCTCGACCGGCACTCCCTCGCTGCTCCTGCCCGAATCGCTGGTTCGGGCCTCCGCCTAGCCGGCCGTCCGCTGCAATTGCCCGGTGGTTGCAGGATTTCGAGGCGTGTGGAAGATCAGGAATAGGCGGCGGTTGCGTTCCATCCCCGGGTCCTAGGTGGAATGATCGACGGCGTCGCGAGGGGAAACACACGCATTCTGCGTAGTCCTTCACTAGGTCCCGCTCCTTCCACTCCACCACTTCCGGCCCCGCCGGACCTTGCTCGATGGCAGACACTGCTCTCCAAGAATCGGTAGACCAAGCCCAAGAACCACGCGCCGACGGCGAGTCCGGTCAGGGAAAACCTGCGCAAAGCGTACAGGATGAGGCACCCAGCTGGCGTGAGCCGACTACGTCGGTTGCGACGAAGCTCGCCTCGATGAGCGATCGTGCGATTCAGCGCGTGACGGGCGGGAACGCCTTCCTTCGAGGTCGCCTCTATGCGCGTCGCAAGGCGGTCGAGAATCTCGACGAGCAGGAGCACGAGGTGAGCGGCGAGATCTCCGTGCGAACGGCCGACGAGCCGTATCGGACCAGCGTGAAGTACGACGAAGCCGGCGATAGTTGGGAGTCGAGCTGCACCTGTCCGGGCTGGCGCGGTCCGACAGGGCATTGCAAGCATGTGGCTGCCGTGATGGTGGCGCTGCGTGACGAGGTTCGTCCGCCCCGCGCGAAGCAGCCGCAGCAGCAGCAAAGCAAGAAGAAGAAGAAGACCGAGCCGGTGCATGTGCCTGGGACGGTTTCCGTGGGTGGCAAGCGTCGTCGATCGAGGCGCCGTAGGCGCTCGGGCGATGCGGGTGCGCTCGAAGTCCTGTCGCCGCGCGAGCTTCAGGCCAGGCGCGGGGAGGCCCGAGGTCCACTCGATGCCTGGCTGCCATCCGAGGCCCTGCCGAAGCCACTCGACTTCGAGTACCGAATGACGGTCCGACCGGCATCGATTACGGTGACGCCCGTGTTGGCGGGCTCGAGGAGTGCGGTGCCAATCAACGACGCACTCGGCGCGTTCAACATGGTGTCGATCGACGAGAGACCGCTATTTCGGACGCTCGCACGAAACACCAACCGCGGTCAGGCGACGACCGCCGAGCTCCGGGGTGAGGACGCCGCGGAGGTCCTCGAGATGCTCAGCGATCGACGCGTGCTGCTCGAGCCGGCTTCGATGGAGCTCCGGTTCGCCAATGAGGCGCTGAAGCCTCGGATCGAGCTCGATCCGGTCAATGCAGAGACGCTCCGCATCCGAGTCGTGTTCTCGCTGGAGAGCAACAAGCGCCGTTTCGCGCTGTCCAGCGGCGCCTGGTTCGAAGGTACGCCCGGCTGGCAGATCGACACCACCGAAGGGGTCGCTCGCCCGGTGAGCGAGCTAGTGACTCCGGCCTGGCTGCAGCGGCTCTACCGCTCACCGGCCATGGTCCAAACCCACGATGAGCTTCCTGCGCTGCTTGGCGAGTACATTCCTCGTATTTCGGCCTCGCTCGGCGCCGAGCTTCCGGACCTGAGCTCTGTCGCGGACCTCGTAGACCAGAAGCCTCGGTTCGAGCTGAAAGCCGACGGCGACATCATCGATGCGCGCGTCCGACTCTACGTCCGCTACGAGGATCAGGAGTTCGACGTGCCGCCCGACGACATTCCCTCTCCGCTTGCGGTCCTGCCACCGAAGAAGGGTGGGCGAGGCAGGCCGCGCGTTGTTCGACGGGACGTCGGCGCGGAGATGTCGGGGATCCAGGCGCTGCTGAATCAGGGCTTCGAGGTCTCCGAATCGGGAGACGAGCTGGTCGCCTCTGGGGACGATGCGATCGCGTTCTGGACCCACGGCATCGGCGAGCTCCCTGAAGAATGGGACCGTTTCATTCCCGACGATCTCGTCGACGTGACGATTCGCGAAGAGTCCGTGGCTCCGCAGATGCGCGTATCGAGCGGCGTCGACTGGCTGAACCTCGACATGGCCTTTACGTCCGGAGGCGCGGCCGTGCGCGAAGAGGAGCTGCGTGCCTGCCTCGAGCACGGGCGAAGACTCGTTCAACTCGAGGATGGAACCTATGCGCCGGTAGACCCCGAGAAGGTCGGTGACGTCCTGACACGGATGGCCGAGATCTACGCCACCGCAGGCATGAGCGAGAAGCTGCCGCTTTCTCAAGCGGGCCGCGTTCAGGACCTCCTGAAAATGGTGGAGAACGCCAAGGTGTCCGCGTCGGCGAAGACTCTCTTCAAGAAGATCGAGCACATCGACGAGATTCCGAGTGTTGCCAAACCACGGACGCTGAAGGCCGACCTGCGTCCGTATCAGAAGGACGGCTACTCTTGGCTGGTCTTCCTTCACGAGCTCAACAGCGGCGGCATCCTCGCCGACGACATGGGTCTCGGTAAGACGATTCAAACCATTGCGCTGCTGCTCTGGGCCAAGGGGAAGTACAAGCGCAAGCTCAACCTGGTGATCGCGCCCACTTCGGTGGCGCCCAACTGGGAGCGCGAGATCAACAAGTTTGCCCCGAGCTTGAAGACCGTCGTTTGGCAAGGTCCAAACCGGAGCCAGAAGGCCGCCGAGCTCGAGAAGGCCGACGTGATGATCACCAGCTACGCGCTTCTACGGCGGGACGAGGAGCTGCTCCAGGCCCTGGACCTGCGGTACGTGATCCTCGACGAGGCGCAGCACATCAAGAATCCGATGAGCCAGACGGCTCGCTCGGCGAAGAAGCTGAGCAGCGAACGCAGGCTGGCACTGACCGGCACGCCGATCGAGAATCGTCTCAGCGAGCTCTGGAGCATCTTTGACTTCGTTTCGCCGGGGCTGCTGGGACAGCTCAAGACCTTCGAGGAGCGCATTGCGCGGCCGATCGACCGGGGCGACATGGAGACCGCGCAGCGGCTTCGAGCCACGATCAAGCCGTTCGTGATGCGTCGTGTGAAGAGTGATGTGGCTCAGGATCTGCCCGACAAGATCGAGCAGGAGATGATCGTGCCCCTCGCCGAAGAGCAGGCCAAGCTCTATAAGCAAATCCTCAGGCAGGTGCGAAAGAGCGTGCTGAGCGAGGTCGAGAAGCAGGGCGTCGCAAAGTCGCAGATTCAGATCCTGGCCGCGCTCACCAGGCTCCGGCAAGTGGCCTGCGATCCGCGTCTCATGAAGCTTCCCGACACGGAGTTTGATGCGGATGACAGCGGCAAGCTCGGCGCGCTCCGGGAAATCATCGACGAGGCGGTGGATGGTAATCACCGGGTGTTGGTGTTCAGTCAATTCGTCACGATGCTGACTCACATTCGAGAGGCGCTCGACGCCGACGGAGTGGCGTACGAGTACCTGGACGGCTCGACCAAGGATCGGTTGGAGCGCGTCGACCGCTTCAACGCCGACGCCAGCGTGCCCGTGTTCTTGATCTCGTTGAAGGCGGGCGGCACCGGACTCAACCTCACGGGTGCCGACACGGTGGTTCACTTCGACCCGTGGTGGAACCCGGCCGTCGAGGACCAGGCGACCGACCGGGCGCACCGCATTGGCCAGACGAGGAACGTCAACGTGTACAAGCTGATCGCAGCAGGCACCGTCGAGGAGAAGATCCTCGAGCTTTCGGCGAAGAAGCGCGAGCTCGTCAGCAACGTCCTCTCGACCGAGGGCAGTCCGCTCAAGGGCCTGACGAAGGCCGACGTCGAGAACCTCTTCAGCGAATGAGCAGGGTGAGCAGGGGACAGGCGCGCCCTTCAAAACCCAAGCTATTCCAATAGCTTAGAGGCCGAACTGCGAATTCCTGTCACCCTAGAATGCGGCGATACTGCAACGCCCGGGTCTCGGCCGCAGGGAAACAGAGAATTCGCAGTTAGCTGTTTATCCGCCGGGGATGTTTCCGGTTTTCGGGGTGGTTCGTGTCCCGAAGAATTCCAGGAGGCGGGTCCAGGCTTGGGCTTCGGTGGCGGGGTCGTAGAAGGCGCGGATGGGGGTGTGGCGGCCTAGGGGGGCGAGCTTGCCGTCGAGCTGGTTCATGAACGAGTGGCCGGCGTTGTCGTAGATGTGCACCTCGTGGTCGACCCCCAGCTCTTCGAGGTGGCGGGCCAGGCGCTTGGCGTGCGGTACAAACACCCGGTCGAGGGCGCCAAACTGGGCGATCGTCGGGCAGATTCCCTCCAGCCGAGCGGCCTTCTTCGGCACGGCCCCGTAGAAGGGGGCGGCGACGGCGAAGCTCTGGTCGGCTGCGGCGATCAGCGCGAAGCCGCCCCCCATGCAGAATCCGGCAACGCCGATTCGGTCGCGGTCGACGTCATCCCTCGACTGGAGCTTCTCGCGCGCAGCCTCGATCACCTCAAACGCGAAGCCTTCGTTCGAGATCATCGACTGAAAGGTCTTCACCATGCAGCCCACCGAGCCGCCGCGGTAGATGTCCGGGGCAATGGCCGCGTACCCGGCCTCCGCGAAGCGCAGGCAATGTCGTTTCAGATCGCGCGTGAACCCGTAGATGTCGTGCAGAACGACCACGCCCGGGAACGGGGGTTCGCCCCGAGCGGGCAGGGCCAGAGCCGCGTCGTGGTCGCGGCCTCGAACCGATAGCGTCTCCGTGTGCATCGCGTGCCCCACTATGCGCTCCACACCAAGCCCACGCTACAGGCCGGCATCCCGGCGAAACTCCAGGCATTGCCGGCTTCCCTTCTCGAACTCGCGGCATGTCGTGCCTCGGATGGCGTAGATCTGGCAGGCGTTCGGGCTCTCGCTCGTGCCTAGATGAACGCAGGCTCCGTCAGCGCGCGTCGCAAATCCGACCATGCCGAAATGCCCCGGCTGTACCGCCTCCGCGATGTCGGCGCGACCCATGTTCCGCCAGCGGAGCAGATCCTCGGGGGGGACGAGGATCCGGCCGTCGCTGCCCGTTCGGCAGCACGCGCCACAGCTCAGGCATTCGAGCTCGTCCGGCATCGCGGAGAGCATGGCACCGAAACCGAGGCGTGCACCCGATGGACTTCAGCCCGCGAAACCGTATGCTCGGGCGCGATGGCGAAGCAGTACTTCTGTGCGCATTGCGACGCAGCTTTCACCCCAGAGCAGCCCTCGAGCAAGCCGCGCTGTCAGAAATGCATGCGCCGCGGCGCGGTCCAGCCGCTCGAGGAGGCCGCGGACGCCGAACCCATGCACCGATGGATGATCATTCCGGCGATCCTCCTGGCCGTGGTCGGAATCGGATACGCCGTCTACCGGACGCAGGCCGTTTCCCTTGAGTCCGTGCCGCCACTCCGGCCCCTCGAAGCGGCCGAGCTTGCGGCCTACCTCGAGCGCGACTCGACCGAGGCCGGGAAATACGCCGGCATGTTCGCGCTTCCGGCGCAAGTGGGATCCTTGCCCGAGGCTCCCGAGGCCGCCACCGAAGCGATCAATCTTCGCACCTCGCGCTGGTCGCTCGAGCAGGCCCTGCCGCGGCCGGTACTGACCGCCGACGAGGCGCTCGCGAAGCTGGACGCGGCTGGCGAGCGGGAGCGCTTCTATCCGGTCGAGCTCGCGACCGCGCTCGCGACGACGCTCCGACGAAGCGGCACTCGAGCGATGGTCGTCGAGGTTTCGGAGTTCGAAGGCGAAGAGGCTCCCGCCGACCCCTTCGGAATGCTGGGGTACTTCGTGGTCGCTCTCTACGACGGCACCGGAATCGAAGCGAGCGGCTACCTCGACCCCTGGGGCGCGCGCGATCCGGTCGTGCCTCTCGCGCCGCGCGTGCTCCGCGACACCGAGGTCATCGGCGCTGCGCTCGGCATCGAAGCCTTGCGCGTCTTCACGAAGTCGGGGGATGGGAGCATGGCGCTTCCGATGATTGAGGACGCTCTCGAGCTCGACCCAGTTTCACCCTCCCTCCGCGTCGTGCATGCGACGATCCTGGTCGAATCCGGAGGGCTCCCGCAGGCGCTGCAGGAGCTCGATGCCGCGGAGAAGCTTCGCTCTGACGGGCCGCGACAGCTCAGCACCGTCCAGCTTCTCGTCGCGCAGGCGGGGCTGATGAAGGCTCGCGGAGACTCTCTCGGCAGCGAGGCGCAGTTCTTCGTAGCGAAGTCCAAGGTGACGGACATCATCGAGCGGTGGCCGCGGTACGCTCGTGCGCACCTGACCATGGCCACGATCCACCTGGGCCTGGACGAGCTCGAGCGGGCTCGCGTGGAGCTCGAGGTCGCACAGAAGCTCAACCCCGATGCGCCGATGCTCTGGCCGGTTTGGGCGCAGTACCACCTGGCCACCGACGATCCGATCACGGCCACCGCGAAGATGAGTCGGGCGATTGAGCTCGATCCGGAGAATTGGCAGCTTCGCGTTCAGGCCGCCGGGATGTACCAGCGGATTGGAGAGGACGCGCGCGCACGGGAACAGGCGGACGAAGCTCTTCGACTCGTCGCGCCGAGCCGGCGACCGAAGCTCCGCGAGTACCTCGACGACATGATGGGGGCTCCATCGCCGTCGCCTGCAAGCCCGGGCTCTTCGAACCTCGAGCTCCCCGACCCGACCCTCGGGAACCCATCGGAGACGCCGCCTGCCGAGGGAGACCCGGCGCTGATCCTCGGCGATCCTTCCGATCTCCGCCTCCGCGACCCCGACCAGTCGCTGAAGCTCGATCTGGACGATTAGACGCTCGGGTGCGCCTCGCCTTCGGGCCGGTCGATGCTGCTTGCGTAGAGCAAGCGCTTCCACAGCTTGTCCCGACCGTCGCCGGTCACCGAGCTATACGGGATCACTCGCTGCCCGAGGTCCTGCTCGAGCTTCTTGATCGCCGGCTTTCGCTTGCTCGGGGGTAGCTTGTCGATCTTCGTCGAGACGACGATCGGCGTCACTCCAACGCTTTCGAGAAACTCGAGGAGCTGAAGGTCGTCGTCCTGCACACCACGCCGGACGTCGATGATCACGACGGCGCCGCGCAAGCCGGGGCGATTTGCGAGGAAGCCTTCGATCAGCGGTCCCCAGGACTTGCGTTCTGCCTTGCTGCGCTGCGCGTAGCCGTACCCAGGTAAGTCGACCAGGTCGAGGTGTGCCTCGCCGTGATCTGTCCGAAGGCGGACGCGAAAGATGTTGATCGCGCGCGTGCAGCCTGGAGCGCCGCTGGTTCGGACTAGCTTCTTTCGATTGACTAGGTTGTTGATCAGGCTCGACTTGCCGACGTTCGAGCGTCCCGCGAAGGCAACTTCCGCAAACACCGGGGCAGGGAGTTGTCCGAGAAGCGTGGCTCCGGCAGTGAACTCGGCGTCGAGCACGTCCATGTCGGCGTTGTAGCGCTACTGCTTGGTCACGCACGTATACGGCGACGGAGTGCGCTTCGTAGGTCGAGCAACTCGGGCGAGCGCAGAGCTGCAGCGACCGAGAGATAGGCCACGAGCCCGGCGATCGCGGTCCCGAGGAAGACCCCGATATTTCGCGGATCGTTGCCTCCGAGCTCCCAGCGACCGAAGCTGGCGCCGACCCATATGACCGCGCCCATGAGAGCGCTTGCGACCAGGATACGGACCAGACTCCCGTTGATCTCGGCCATGCCGAGCGGGCCGGTTCGGCGACGCAGCAACCAAAGGAGCGCGCCGAGCTGGGCGATGGCAGCCGCCGTCGTCGCCAAAGCCAGACCGGCGTGCTGCATCGGCCCCATCAAGCTCAGGCTCAGCACGACGAAGGTGATCAGGTTCAACCCGCTTGCGACCACGGGCGTGCGCGTGTCGTTGTGCGCATGAAACATCGGGATGATCGTCCGCACCGAGGCGACGGCCCAGATTCCGGCGGCCTGCCAGACGAAGGAGCGGACCGTCTCATCGACCGCATGTGCGTCGTACCGGCCACGACCAAAAAAGACCGTTACGGCCGGTTCGGCGAGGACCGCGAGCGCAACCCCTGCCGGGACCGCCACGAACAGGGAGAGCCGAAGGGCGTGCCGAAAGAGTCGCTTCGCTTCGGCCTCGTTGCCGTGGGCGACCGCATGGCTCAACGAGGGGAGGGCGGCGGAGGCAATGGCGAGCGCGAACATCCCTTGTGGAATCTCGGCCAAACGCTGTCCGTAGTAGAGATAGCTCACGCTGCCCGTCGGCAGGAACGATGCGAGCAGACGCGAGAGCAGCACGTTGAGCTGGTAGACGCCGAGACCTGCAAGGAGCGGCACCATCAGGTGCGCGCATTTTCGGACGTACGGATCCTCGAATCCGAGCTTCGGCCGGACGAGAAGGTCTTCGCTTCGGATCGATGGCAGTTGGGCAAGGATCTGAAGGAGTCCACCTAGCAGGGCTCCGACAGCGAGGGCGAAGATGCCCGCAATGCCCAAGTCCACCAAGAGCGGCGCGAGCAGGAGCGCCGCAGCGATCAGCGAGACGTTGAGGAGCGCCGGTGCGAACGCGGGGGCCGCAAACCGCTTCCTTGCATGAAGGGCGCCCATCATCAGTGCCGAGAGCCCCATCAGAAAGATGTACGGGAACAGCAGGCGAGTCAGCGCCACCGTCGTCTCGAAGAGCGCATCGTCGCGCTGGAATCCGAACGCGTACGCTTTGACGATCCACGGCGCTCCCAGAACGCCGACGAGCGAGACGAGCAGGAGCACCACCGCCATCGCTCCGACCAGGTTCTGATAGAATTGCTTCGCCCGGTCGCGACTCTCTCGTTCTTGGGCCTCGGTGAACACCGGCACGAATGCGGCCGACACTGCGCCCTCGCCGAGCAACACCCGAAGCGCGTTCGGGATCGTGAACGCCAGCCAAAATGCATCGGTCGCTGCGAGCGCGAAGACCGCGGCGACCACCGCGTCGCGCACCGCGCCGAGGATCCGGGAACTGAGCGTACCTGCCGCGACCACGCCCGCGCGGCGCACGATCTCGCCACCAGAGGTCTCAGCGCGCGGTTCGGACATCGGCGAAAGGATGCGCATGAGGCGGCGGTCGCCGCAAGAAACCCGGAGCAACTAGCTTGCGCTCAGCAGACCCTGCAGTTGCGCGATCTCGACCGTGTAGAAGGTGCCGCAATAGTCGCAGCCGATACTGAGAGGCTCGCCCTCGTCGACCAGCTCCTGAATCTCCGAGCGGTCGAGCAGGCTGAGGGTCGTCATCACCCGAAGGTCGCTGCACTGACAGCCGAATCGGACCTCGCTGTCGTGCAGCCAGGTAAAGGGCATGCCTTCGAAGATCTGCTCGATCAGCCGAGCAGGCGAAGCGTCGCTCTCCTGAAGCCGCTCGCGAATCTCGACGAAGTCCTCGAGGCGCTTCGTCATCGTTTCCATGGCTGCCTCCGCTTCCGCGGCCTCGGGAAGCAGCTGAACCACGTACCCGCCCACGGCCGGGCGGTCGCCATCGAGCGAGGAGCCGAGCGAGATCATCGATACGATTTGCTCCGATAACTGCATGTAACGCATGAAGGCCTCGGAAAGATTCCCGCTCTCCGGCACCTCGACCACGCCGCGGTGGAGCTCCGAGTTGGGAAGCGTTCGCATCATCTCTAGCGTTGCCGGGACCTCGCGAAGATCGGGCGGGCTATCGGGTCTCGGGGTCTGCAGGAGCCCACGGCACCAGCCATCGGGATGGGAATCGGCGACCATCTGGCCCATCCCCTCGGCGAACCGGACCAGGCACTGAACGCGGAGCGAGGGCGCCATGGTTTCTCTGTAGAGCACCGCCGAAGTCACCAGATCCGCCATATCCTGGGCCATCTGGCCAGAGAGTTTCTGCGCAGCGACCACGGCCCGGGCGGTGTCGGTGGTCCGGGCGGCGACGATTCGAAACGCGCCGTCGTCCGTCATCGCCCGCATCACCGAATCGCTTTCCGACATGTTCTCCGTTCAAGCGCATTGGCGAACCGCGCGCAAGCGCTACGCTTGCACTCGGAGCTGGAAATGACAACGCATCAGATCATACTCGTCCCCGGTGATGGAATCGGCCCTGAAGTCGCCGCGGCGACCACGCGCGTGCTCGAAGCCGCCGGCGCTCCAGTCGAGTGGGTGGAGCACCACGCCGGGGTGGCGGCGCAGGAGAGCCTCGGGCAAGTGCTTCCTGAGTCGACGCTCGACGCCATTCGCGAACACGGGCTTGCGCTGAAGGGGCCATGCACCACGCCGGTCGGCAAAGGGTTCACCTCGGTCAACGTCCAGCTTCGGAAGCGACTTGACCTCTATGCGGCGGTCCGTCCCGTGCGAAACCTCCCGGGCATTCCTACGCGCTACGAGGGTGTCGATCTCGTCGTGATCCGCGAGAACACCGAGGGGCTGTACAGCGGGATCGAGAACGAAGTGACCGAAGGCGTCGTCACCAGTCTCAAAGTGGCCACTGAGAAGGCGTCGACCCGCATCGCGCGCTGGGCCTTCCACTATGCGCGGGAGCGGGACCGGAAGAAGGTCACCGTGATGCACAAGGCCAACATCATGAAGATGACCGACGGGATGTTCATTCGCTGCGCCCGCGGGGTTCATGAGTCTGAGGGCTTTACCGACATCGAGTATGACGAGGTGATCATCGATGCGGGTTGCATGAAGCTCGTACAGGATCCGACGCAGTTCGACGTGCTGCTCCTAGAGAACCTGTACGGCGACGTCCTCAGTGACCTCTGCGCCGGCTTCGTCGGCGGCCTCGGAGTCATCCCCGGCGCCAACATCGGAGACGACTACGCCGTCTTCGAGGCGGTTCACGGATCCGCGCCCGACATCGCTGGGAAGGGCGTGGCCAACCCGCTCGCCCTGATCATGTCAGCCGTGATGATGCTCAACCACAACGCCGACACGCGGCACGACGAGGTTTGCAGAAAGGTCGCCGCCTCAATTCGCGATGCGTACAACCGGGCGCTGTCCGAGGGACAGAAGACTCGTGACCTCGGAGGATCGCTCGGAACGGACGAGTTCGCAGGGGCTTTGATCGACCGCCTCCGCGCCTAGGCCGACTCGCGGACGCCACCACGGCCTCCGGCCACGCGCAAGAGCGGCGGTAAGACCACCAGGGTGGCCACAAGGCAGCCGCCGATCGTCACTGCGATCAGCTCTCCGAAGCTCCGAACGGGGACGAACGAGCTAAAGAGCAAGACGCCAAAGCCCGCCATCAGCGTGATGCACGAGATCACGATCGCACGCCCGGTGCCGCGTGCCGCCTGCACCAGCGCTGCTTCCCGTCCGATGCCCTTCTGCATCTCCTCGCGAAAGCGAGCGAGAACATGGATCGTTCCGTTCACCGCGAGGCCGAGGCTGATCGAGAAGATGATCACCGTCGACACGTTGAGCGGAATCTCGCGCCAAACCATGTAGGCCATCGTAGCGACGAGCGGGATGAGATTGGGCGGAATGCTCAGCAGGCCGAGTCGGATGCTGCGGAAGAAGAACGCCAGGAGCAGGAAGATGACGACGACGGCGATCAGCAGGCTTCCAAGGAGGTCGCTGACCACTGCGGCTTGACCACGCGATCCGGTGTAGGCCTCGCCCGTGAACGACCAGGAGAGTGTCTCGTCACTGCCGAGCTCGCGCTCGATCACCGCTTCCAGGTCATCGAGAAATCGCATCGTGGCCTGCGCGCCGACGTCGCGAAGCTTGAATTGCACCCGAACCTTCTCGCCGTCTTCGGTCAACCAGTCACTCAGCGGGCTGGGCTTGCGCTGACTCATCATGGTGACCAGTCCCTTGACCTGCTTCGTGGTCTTGAAGTTTTCCGAGCGGACGCTCGGATCACCGGATAGAAGCGCGTAAGATTCGCGTAAGATGTCCCCGTAACTCAGCGTGCGAATGATTTCCGGGCGCAGGGCCGCCCAGTTTCGGATGTTCTGCAGGCGTTGGATCATCGCCGGCTCGAGGAAGTGCTCGTCCTCATCGCTCACCACGACGAGCTCGAGAGGCCGAACGCCGGCGAGCTTCTCTTCGATCAAGATCGTCGTCGTGTAGACCGGGTCGGTCTCGTCGAACTGATCGAGCAGAGCGTGGTCGACTGTGATCTGGCTCGCGACGAAGCCCGCCCATACGGTGAATACCGCGGTGCCAAAGAGCACGACCCAGCGCCATTGAATGAGCCTGGCCACCATGCCGCTCGTCACCGTGGTGAACATGCTGTTTCGCTCGCGACGGATCTCGGCGCGCTGCGGAGGGGTCACCCAGGTCAAGATCGCCGGTACGAAGGTGATGATGACGACGTACGAGATCATGACTCCGATGCCGGCGGTCACGCCGAAATGCCTCAGCATCACGGTTTTCGACACGACCAGAGACGCGAGGCCGACCGCAGTGGTCGCGGAAGTGAGCATGCAGGCGACCGCAATGGCTTTGACCGTTCGCTTCCCCGCCGTCGTGCGGCTCTCCGGGTCATCGGGATCAACTTCGTCCCGGTATCGCTGAATTAAATGGGTGGCGTCACTGATCCCGATGATGATGAGCAGCGGGACGATCACGTTGTTCAGGATGTTCATGGGCTCTCCGAAGAGGCCCATGCCGCCCACCGTGACCAACGCTGTAATCGCGACGGCGCCAAGCGGGAGCAACACCCCGGCGGCCCAGCGAAACGAAATCGTGAGCAGGAGAAGGCAGACCAGCACGGTCAGCGGGATCAGCCGAAGGTTGTCCTCGCGCATCTTGGCGACGATGACGCTCCGCAGGTAGGGCAGGCCGCCGACGTGAAGTTTCACCCCTTCGAGCTCCGGGCGCTCGAGCGATTTGCGAAGATCCTTCATCGCCCGCTGCATCTCACGCGGACCGAGCTCGGGGAGCTGTAGAGCGATGCCGGCGAGCGTGTGATCGTCGTCGATCAGGCGGCCGACGAGGAGTGGATTTCCCTCGAGAGCTTCGGCGAGCTGCGCTGCCTCTTCCTCGGTGACCTCCGTCCCTTCGACGATCGCGTCGGTCTTGAGCTCGGCCGAGAGTGCAGGACCGACCTCTGCAATACCGCCTGGGAAGCGTTCCGGATCGCTCTCGATGATGTCGAGCAAGGCGTTGAACGCGGCGTCTTCGAGGTCGCCCTGCGGGTCGATGTCGTCCTCGTCGAGATCCAGTGAGTCCAGGTCGTCCAGATCGTCCAGATCGTCGAGGCCGTCTGCGTCCTCGTCGGTGACCTCTTCGAGGCCGTCGAGATCATCGAGGTCGTCGAGATCTCCGACCTCCTCGTCGGTCGCATCCTTCACGCGCCGCGGTATGTTGAGCGTCGTGAGTCCGGCCACCTTCTCGACCCAGGGTTTGTCCGCGAAATAGAGCGAGATGTCGTGGATCTGCTGGAGCGTATCGCGGGACAGAACGTCGTCTGCCTCGACGAGGATGAGGACGGCCTCGCGGCGCTTGCCGAACCACTCCTCGAAGCGCTGCTGGATCAGCGCGTATTCCTCGCCTTCGAACGAGGAAAGCAGGCTTTCGGGGGCGGGATCCGCCTTGAGCTTCGGAATCTGGGTGGCGAAGCCGAGCGCGGTTAGAACCGAAACGATCACCACGAGCTTGCGCCGCTCGGTCACGAGGTTTGCAAGCCAATTCAGCGTTTCCTGGCGTCGGGACACGAGCGTCTATGCCTGTTTGGAGCGCGGCCCGCAAGGGTTTCAGCCCGGCTTGACAGCTTCGGCCGACAGGGCTACCACCCGCGTCCCTACGGGGAGGATATCAGAGTGGCCAACCACGCTTCAGCAAAAAAGCGAGCCCGCCAGACGGTCAAGCGCACCGCCCGAAATCGGCACATCCGCACCAACGTGCGCACGGTAGTGAAACGCGTCCGCGCCGCGATCGAGTCCGGCGACTCCGCGGCAGCCAAGAAGGCGCTCGTCGAGGCAGTCAGCCGAATCGACGGCGCCGTGGCGAAGGGCATTTACCATCGCAAAACCGGCTCGCGGTACATTTCCAGACTGACCCACCAGGTCAACTCGCTTCAGAGCTGAGCTTTTCGCTCAGCACAGAGCTCCAGCACCGCGTCCTGCAAGATGACGTCCGGGGGGCGCTTGCTTCCTTTGAGCGCGCGATCCGTCTCGGCGATCAACGCAAACGCTTCGCCAAGGCTATCCGCGGTGAAACGCCGTGCGGATTCTGTGAGGTCGGCCGCCTTGAACGGTGGGGCTCCCGCCCGCTTCGCAGCTTCCTGGGGCCGTAGCCCCTCCGACAAGGCCTCGCGCATTCGTGCCACGATCCGCAGCTGACGAGCGACCATGGCGAGCAGGCGAAGCGGCGGCTCGCGATCGTCGAGCAGAGACTGAGCCGCGGCGACGCCTTTGCGACGATCCTTGAGACCGATCGCATCGACGAGACTCCAGATCGATTCGACGCGGATTCGCGTTACACATTGCATGACCGCTTCGGCGTCGATCCGCTGCCCGGCTCCCACGAAGAGCGAGAGCCGTTCCATGGCGTCGTCGATGGCGGAAAGGTCGTCGCCGACGGCGTCGAGCAACGTCTCAACGGCCTGGGGCGCGATGTTGTGATCGCGCGCGCCGGCCTCGGCCCGGATGAACTCGCGCAGCTCGCGGCCGCGAAGCGGCTTTGCATCGACTAGCACGCCCTTTTTCTTGGCGGCTTTTGCCAGCTTCGAGCGACCGTCGAGCTTGTCGGCCGTCATGACCAGGCATCCGCTGTCCGCCGGATCCTCGAGGTACAGCGCCAGCGCGTTCTGCTCCGTCGGCGTCATCGCGTCGACATGCCGAATCAGTACCAGCCGCTTGTCCGCCATCATCGGCAGTGTCCGCGCCGCCGAAATCGCGCGCGCGGCATCCAGCCCCTTGCCGTCGAAGATCTCGGTGTTGAAGCCTGGAGCGCCGGTCGCGTCGACGGCCTTTCGAATCGCGTCAACCGCGCGCTCCACCAGCAAGCGCTCCGTGCCGGCCAGCACGTAGACGGGCTCTAGTGAGCCCTCCGCGGCTCGCTTCGTGACGTCGTGTAGGCTCGGCAATGCTCAGCGGGCTTCGTCATCCGAGAAGGTGACTTCGCCGCTGTGTTGTACTCGGTCGCCGAGAATTTGAAAGCGATAACGCCCGACTTCTTGCCGCCGAACGGTCACGACCATCTCCAGGCGTCGATTCGGCTCGAACTGAGGCCGATTGAGGCGGAGCTTGTGAATGATCGTCCGCTGACTTCGGTCGTTGACGAAGACGGTCATGGCCGGCGCGATGAACTTCCGTTCGGCGGTCTGAATGTCGTAGAAGAGCACCTCGAACTCGGAGTCGCCGACCGGCTGGTTGAATCGAACGACCAGGTTGGCGCGCCACTGGCGGTCCTCGATCGGCGCGTCCGTGCTCTCGATCAGCCGGGTCGCTTTGTTCGTCGAGGCGAAGCGGATGACGCCTGCCTCGGACAGTGATCGAGAGATCCCCTTCTGGGTGAGGAAGATCTTCGCCCTCAGGCCGGATGCAGCATCGGCGGCTTGCCAGGGAGTGGCGGCCGAGACGAGGGCGGCGAGGATGGTGGCAACGAGTGCGAGGCGTCGGTTCACGGCGTGCTCCTGGTTCGAGTCCAGGATCAAGTTAACAACTAGAACTTTACAGTGACAGGGTGATAAGGTGGGGAGATGTAGGACTTTGCCCTCGGAGTGCGCAAAGTGGGGCCAAAAAGTTGTGCCAGCAGGCAGTCACAGTTAGGTCCGAGCAGGGAACGTGACTCGATGACGACGGTGAGTGGGGGGGTCAAAGGTCTGGTCGCGCGCGCGCAGCGCGAGGCACAGCGGCGGGGGCAGAGTCCCTCGACCGCGTACCTGCTGCTGGTGATGCTGCAGAGCGGCGGCGCCATGGGGACACTCCTCTCCGGGCTCGGGGTCAAAGAGAGCGATCTGCTGAGCGCGATTCGAGTCGTCGACAGCGAGTCCGTGAGCGCCCTCGAGCGAGCGGTCGAGCGCGCGTATCGAATCGCCAAAGCGATGGGCGCGACCCAGGTTCAACCAGCACACCTCCTTTTCGCGATCGCCCGCGATAGTCGAAGTGCAGGGCACCGAAGCCTCGAGGTGATCGGCGCCGGCTCGAAGCGTGTCCAGGAGGCCGTTCGAAGCGCGCTTCAACCCGCCGC
>CBDUCC010000039.1:0-16189 GCA_965365555.1 uncultured Myxococcales bacterium
TCTTCGTTGGGCCGACGAAAAGAACGGCACGATTCGAGACATCGCTTGCTTCGAGCCCATGCTCCCTTATACGCCGAGCCCGGCTCGACTCGAGTACGAGGTAAAGCCGGGGAAGCACTACTCGGCGTTCCTTCGCGGTCTCGAGCGCGGCAAGATCATCGGCGGCCGAGATCCAGAGAGCGGAAAGGTTTACGTTCCGCCCCGGGCGGCCGACCCCATTACCGGTAATCCAACCGACGAGTACGTCGAGGTCGCTCAAGAGGGTGTCCTCACGACGTTCACCGTGATTCGGATCCCCTTCGAGGGGCAGAAGCTCAAGCCGCCCTACTGCTTCGGCGCGATCGTGCTCGATGGAGCCGACATGCCGATCTACCACCTCATCAGCGGTATCCCGTATGACCAGATTCGGATGGGGATGCGCGTGCGCGCGAAATGGAAGCCGAAAGAGCAGTGGGTGACTTCACTCGAGAACATCCTCTACTTCGAGCCGACCGGCGAGCCTGATGCTCCCTTCGAGAGCTACAAGGAGCACCTCTGATGCGCGACATTGCCATCGTTTCGTTTTCCCAACTCCCCTCGGTCGACGAGATTCCGGAGGCGGACGAGGCGGAGCTGCTGCAACCGGTGACCTCCGACGCCATGAAGCAGGTCGGCCTCAGCCAATCCGACATTGGCTTCACCTGCTCGGGAAGCTCGGACTACCTGATCGGCCGAGCGTTCTCCTTCGTTGCCGCCGTCGACGGGTTGGCCGCTTGGCCGCCGATCCGCGAGTCCCACGTCGAGATGGATGGCGCATTCGCGCTATTCGAGGCCTGGGTGCGACTGCTCCATGGCGACATCGACACCGCGCTCGTCTATTCGTTCGGCAAGAGCTCGATGGGACCGATTCCCGACGTGCTGAATCTGCAGAACGATCCGTACTACGTGCAGCCGCTCGGTCTCGACTCGATCAGCTCCGCTGCTCTTCAAGCGCAGGCAATGCTGGATGCGCGGACGGCTACGGAGAGAGACTTCGCCGCCGTAGCGGTCCGGAGCCGGGAAAAGGCCGCCCAAAATCCGAACGCCCACGTTCGAGACCCAATCACCGTCGAGGCGATCCTGGACGAGCCCTATGTCAGCTCGCCACTCCGAGCGAGTCTCTGTTCCCCCTTCTCCGACTCTGCTGCGGCGGTCGTTCTGGCCGCTGGCGACAAGGCGAAGGAGCTTGCAAAACGGCCCGCTTGGATTCGAGGCATCGACCATCGGATCGAGCCGCACTCCCTCGGTCAGCGTGATCTGATCCGCTCCTCGTCGGCCAGGCTAGCAGCCGAGAAGGCAGGCGTTGGCAAAGGCAAGGTGGACGTGGCCGAGCTGCATGCACCCTTCGCTCACCAGGAGCTGATTCTGCGCGAGGCCATGGGGCTCGGGGAAGAGGTCGACGTCAACCCGTCGGGGGGCGCGCTCTGCGCAAACTCGACGATGACCGCGGGGCTCATTCGTTTCGGTGAGGCCGCACGCCGCATTCTGGACGGCAAGGCGGACCGCACGGTCGCGCACGCCACGAGCGGGGCCTGTCTACAACAGAATCTCGTAGCCGTCTTGGAGGGAGAGTAATGGCCGAGCACTGCGCCGTCATCGGTATCGGGCAAACGAAACACCGCGAGAGCCGTCGCGACTTGTCGATTCCGGGTCTCGTTCGAGAGGCTGCGCTCCGGGCCCTCGAAGATGCCGACATGAGTTGGAAAGACATCGACTCCATCGTCATCGGAACGGCTCCCGACATGTTCGAGGGCGTGATGATGCCCGAGCTTTGGCTTTCGGACGCGCTCGGAGCGGCCAGCAAGCCGATCTTTCGTGTGCACACGGCCGGTTCCGTGGGTGGATCGACCGCCGTCGTTGCATCGCACCTCGTCCAGGGTGGTGTCCACGAGAAGGTTCTCACCTTGGCGTTCGAGAAACAGAGCGAGTCGAACGCGATGTGGGCGCTGTCGCCAGCAGTTCCGTTTCAGCCGCAGCTCGTGGCTGGTGCGGGCGGATACTTCGCACCGCTCATTCGCTCGTACATCCGCCGAGCCGACCCGCATCCGGATACCGGTTGCATGGTAGCGATGAAGGATCGCGAGCACGGCTGCTTGAATCCCGACGCGCACCTTCACCTCAAGCAGACGCTGGAGGAGGTGAAGGCCTCTCCGATGCTTTGGGATCCGATTCGCTATTCCGAGACCTGTCCCTCCTCTGACGGCGCAGTCGCGATGGTGCTGACGAACGCAAAGCATGCCGAACGAGTGAACAATCCTGCATGGGTGAAGGGCACTTCCGTCCGCACGGAGCGGACGTTCTTCGCGGGTCGCGACCAAGTGAACCCTGCGGCGGGCCGGCTCTGTGCGAAGGACGTGTACGACCAGGCCGGCATCACCAACCCCATGAAAGACATCGATTGCGCCGAGATCTACGTGCCGTTCTCCTGGTTCGAGCCCATGTGGCTCGAAAACCTCGGTTTCGCAGAGGAGGGCGAGGGCTGGAAGCTCACGATGGAGGGCAAGACGCGACTCGGGAGCGAAATGCCCTGGAACATGTCGGGCGGTGTCATGTGCACCAATCCCATCGGCGCCAGTGGTATGCTCCGTTTCGCCGAGGCTGCACGACAGGTTCGCGGCACGGCCGAGCAGCACCAGGTCGATGGTGCCAAGGTGGCGATGGGTCATGCCTACGGCGGTGGCTCTCAGTTCTTTGCGGCGTGGATCGTGTCTTCTGAGCGCTGAGCAGGAGTGAGGATGGAATACAATCTCGCAGATCTCTACGAAGCCATCGCGGACGTCGTGCCGGACAACATCGCGTTGTCGACCGGGGATGTGAAGCGCAGCTACGCCGAGCTCGACAAGCGTGCGAACCGTCTGGCCCACTACTTCGAGTCGCGGGGAATCGGCAAGGGAGACCACGTCGGCCTGCACCTCTTCAATGGTCACGAGTTCGTCGAGGCGATTCTGGCGCTGTTCAAGATTCGCGCCGTTGGCATCAACATCAACTACCGCTTCGTGGCTCCTGAAGTGAAGTACATGGTGGACAACGCCGATCTCAAAGGGATCGTCACGCAGAGACGCTTCATTCCCGTGATCAACGACGCCATGGACGGGATGGAGCCCCTAAAAGCGCTCGTGATCATCGAAGACGGCGCGAGCCACCAGGCGGAACAGGAGTCGATCGAGTACGAGGCGGCACTCGAGGTCGGATCCGAGGAGCGCGACTTCGAGCCACGTTCGGGCAAGGACCTGTACATCATCTACACCGGCGGCACGACGGGCATGCCCAAAGGCGTCATGTGGCAGCACGAGGACCTCTTCTTTTCGGGGCTTCAAGGCGGCTCCCCTGGCGGCGATCCGGTCGAGTCTCCGGAGCAACTCGTCGAGCAGGCCAAAGACGGCTGGTACACGGTCACCATGCTCCCCTGCGCGCCTTTCATTCATGGCGCGGCCCAATTCACTCAGTTTATCTGCAATCTAACGGGCGGGAAGCTCGTCTTGCAGCCCGGCCCTAGCTTCGATGCGAAACGCATCTTGGAGCTCGTCGCCGAGGAAGACGTTTCGACGATATCGCTCGTCGGAGACGCGATGGCGATGCCGCTCATCGAGGAGCTTCGAACGGGCAACTACGACATGTCGAATCTCGCCGTGATCGCCTCGGCCGGTGCAATTCTTTCTGGGAGCGTGCAGCAAGAGATCGAGGAACTGCTTCCGGATGTGATGATCGTCAACAGTTTCGGCACGAGCGAATCGGGTGATCTCGGGCGGGCTGCGGGCGACGAAGAGAGTCACGAGGGCAGGCCTTCCTTCTACATGGGTGACGAAGTCACGGTGCTCGATGAAGATGGCAACGAGATCGAGCCGGGTTCGGGGAAGATGGGACTCGTCGCACGGTCGGGCCGCTTGCCACTTGGCTATTACAAGGATCCGGTGAAGACGGCGGAGCGCTTCAAAGAGTTCAACGGCAAACGCTGGGTGGTCCCCGGCGACTTCGCGACCGTCGAGGCGGATGGCAGGATCACCTTCCTCGGCCGCGGCAGCAAGTGCATCAACACCGGTGGCGAAAAGGTCTTTCCAGAAGAGGTCGAAGAAGCGCTCAAAGCTCATCCGGACATCGTCGATGCCTTAGTGGTCGCCGTGCCGGATCCCCGCTTCGGCTCGAAGGTCGCAGCGGTGTTCAACACGCGCGGCAATCGGCCGATGAGCCTCGAGGAGGTTCAGGCGCACTGCCGCAATCACGTCGCCGGATACAAGATTCCGCGGCAAATCACGATTACCGAGTCGGTGTCGCGTTTTCCGAGTGGAAAGCCAGACTACAAGTGGGCCGAAGAGATCGCCCGGGAGCACGCGAGCGCCACCGCATGAACGTAGCGAGAGGAAGAGATGGCTGAGCCAGCAGCAGAAGACGAAGAGCTTTTTCCAGGCTATCCGCGGGGTTGGTTCGTGATCGGCGTGTCAAGCGAGCTCGAGCCCGGCGACGTGAAGCCCATCAAGTACTTCGGCAAGGAGATGGTCCTCTACCGGAGCGAGTCCGGCCAAGCGATCGTTCATGACGCCTTCTGTCCTCACTTGGGTGCCCATCTCGGCTATGGCGGCACAGTCGTTGGTGAGTCGATCGCATGTCCGTTTCACGCCTGGCGGTTTGACGAGACGGGAAAGTGCGTGGAGGTGCCGTACGCGAAGCGAATCCCTCCACGAGCCTGCGTGAAGAACAATCTGGTGCAGGAGCACAACGGACTCATCTTCCTCTGGAACGCCCACATCGAGGGTGAAGAGCCGACATGGGAGATTCCAGACATCCCCGAGTACGGGACCGATGCCTGGACCGATTGGGGCTCCGCGCTGCTCGAGATCAAGACGCACCCCAAGGAGATCGTCGAAAACCTCGCAGACAAAGGGCACTTCGGACCGGTGCATGGAACCTGGGCCAACGAGTTCGGAAACGAGTTCAAGGGTCACATCGGGATTCAGCGCGTGAAGGGCGTCGCCTACCCTCGGGGCGGTGGCGAGGATCACTTCGAGTTGCAGTCCACCTATTACGGGCCGGGCTACATGCTCACCGAGATGGAGAGCGTGCTGCCCAACATCATGTTGCTCTGCCACACGCCCATCGATCATGAGAAGGTCCACGTGCGGATCGGAGCCATCATCGACACCAGCAACGTCAAGAAGGGCAGAGACGAGTTCCTCGATGGCTATCGCGAGAATATCATCGTCGGCTTCAAGGAAGACATCGCGATCTGGGAGAATAAGAAGTACCGGACACGCCCGATCCTCTGCGACGGCGATGGGGACGTAGGCGGTCTTCGGCGCTGGTACCAGAAGTTCTACATGCCGCAGACCGAGGTTGGGTATTGAGCATGGATGACCGGGCCAAGCGCATCGTCGAAACCGCCGTCGCCCTGGCGGAGCGGGACGGATACCAGGCGGTACGACTGCGGGATGTCGCGGCTACTGCACAGGTTGCGCTGGGGACGGTCTACAAACGGTTCGCGAGCAAAGAGGAGATTCTGATCGCAGCGCTCGAGCAGGAGAGCGAGAAGCTGGTCGCGAAGATCGGGAAGAAGCCTGTCCCCGGCAACGATCCCATCGACCGGGTTCGCTTCGTGTTCAACGCATTGACTAAGGGACTGCTGAGGCGGCCCAACCTGGCGAAAGCGCTGGTGCGCTCTCTCGCGTCGGGGGATCCGAACATCACCGAGCGAGTGGCGAGCTTCCATGCCCTCATTACGGCGTTGGTGATGGCGGCGATTCGCGGCGAGGCCCCCGGCGACTTCGCCGAATGGGGTGGGGAGGCCGACCAGCACGAGCGAACGATGGCATCCATTCTGCAAAACGTCTGGTTCGCTTCGTTCGTCGGTTGGGCAGGAGGCCTGCACGACGCCGATCAAGTGCTAGCGGATACCGACAAAGCCTCGGTGCTACTCTTCGCGGCGTAGGCGGGATCATCGACAGTTTGAGACATCGTTGGGTGCTTCCTTGCCCGAAAGGATGCGAGGAGGTGCTCGCCGACGAGCTTCGCGCTCTCGACGTCGAGGTGTCCGATGTGCGCCCGACGGCAGTCCATGCGACCGGCGAGCTTCGACACGGGTACCGACTTGTCCTCGGCTCTCGCGTCGCATCGCGAGCCCTCATGCCGCTCGTGGAGATCGATGCGGCGGACGACGCGGCGCTCTACGAGGCGCTTCGGGAGTTCCCCTGGTGGGAGCACTTCCGGCCGACGAGCACGTTCGCGATCGGTAGCTCGAAGTCGCCGCGGAGTCCGTTGCCGGCGCACTACTGGGTGCAGCGGGCCAAGGATGCGATCGTAGATGCTTTCCGAGAC
This sequence comes from uncultured Myxococcales bacterium, assembly GCA_965365555.1. Lineage (GTDB taxonomy): Bacteria > Myxococcota_A > Polyangia > Polyangiales > Houyiibacteriaceae > SG8-38. The sequence continues at coordinate 6,325 of CBDUCC010000039.1, forward strand.
CACTCGGGCAGCCGGCCGAGCATCGACAAGAAGTCGCCCGAGATTCGCTTCCATCTTCATCTCGGAGAGGCTCGTCACGAGCTCAGCCTCGACTTTTCGGGAGAGGCGCTTCATCGACGCGGCTATCGGCACAGAGGAGGGAAAGCTCCGCTCAAGGAGAACCTGGCGGCGGCGATACTCTACCTCGCGGGCTGGCCGACGGCCGCGCGCCAGGGAACGCCATTGATGGATCCCACCTGTGGCTCCGGGACCTTCCTCATCGAAGCGGCGCTGATGGCGACCGATTGTGCGCCAGGCCTGCTCCGGGACGGGTTCGGCTTCGAGCACTGGCTCAAGCACGATGCCGCTGCGTTCGAAGCGGAGCGAGCCGAGGCTCTGGCTGCACGCAAGGTCGATTGCCCCGCGCCCATCATCGGCATGGACGCCTCGAAAGAGGCGCTGTCGAGTGCCCGCGAGAACCTCCAAGCGGCCGGGATGGAGGAGCACGTCTCCCTCTCGCTCCGAGAGCTCTCGGAAATCGAAGCTACCTCGAGTCACGGCATTGTCGTATCGAACCCTCCCTACGGACAGCGACTCGGTGACGAAGGCACGCTCTTTCTCTTCTATCAAGCGCTTGGTGACGTGTTGAAGCGTAGATTCGGTGGGTGGACGGCGTACGTGTTCGCCGCCCATGGCAGCAATCTCAAGCATCTCGGGCTCCGGCCGACACGACGGCACGTGCTCTTCAACGGCGCGATCGAGTGCCGACTCGTCGAGATTCCGATTCACGGTTCCGGCGGCGTGCGCGAGCGCGAGCATGAGGGACCGGCCTGGCGCAAGCCGAGCGAGAAAGCGGCCATGTTTTCCAACCGCATCAAGAAGAACAAGAAGAAATGGGGGCGCTGGGCGAAGCGAAACGCAATCGACTGCTATCGAATCTACGACGCCGACATTCCGGAGTACAACGTCGCCGTCGATCGATACCCTTCGAAGGCCATCGTCCACGTGTTCCAGAAGGAGCGCGACGCAGAGAACGAGAGCGCCCAGCAACGTGTGCAGGACGTGTTGCTGACTCTTCCCGAGGCTCTCGGCATCGAGCCGAGTGACTTGGTCGTGAAGGTTCGACGCAAGCACGACCAGGGCGATCAGTACGCACGCATGGCCCAGGAGGAATCGGAGATACTCGTGGGGGAGGGCCAACTGAGGTTCATCGTGAACCTCGAAGACCGGATCGATACCGGGCTCTTTCTCGACCATCGCGCCGTCCGGGCGTACGCAGCCGAGCGCTGCACGCGCGGCCGAATGCTCAACCTGTTCGCGTACACATGCTCCGTGAGCGTGGCGGCAGCCGTCGGTGGTGCTCACACGACCAGCGTCGACCTATCCAACACCTACCTCGACTGGGGTCGACGGAACTTTCAGGCCAATGGCATCGATCCCTCGAAGCATCGCTTCTTTCGGGACGACGCGACGCGCTGGATCGCGAGAGACCGCGGTCGCTACGATTGGATCTTCATCAATCCGCCGACCTTCTCCCGCTCGAAGATGAGCAAAGGCGCTTTCAACATCCACAAGGACCACAAGGCCCTGATCGAGAACGCGCTCCGTGTTCTCGACCCGGGCGGTGAGCTCTTGTTCACAACGCATGCGAGGGCCTTCGAGCTCGATCCAAGCATCGCGAGCCGCTTCGAAGTCCAGGACAGCACCCGCAGGCTCGTCCCCCCCGACTTCACGCGCTACCCCTTTCAGGCCTTCACCATCTCTCACTAGGGGACACGCACCCCCCGCCAAACCCGAATCATTCCAAGGGCTTGGAAACCCAAACGCGAATTTCTCGGTCAGCGCCCCTTGAACTCGGGGCGCCGCTTCTCCGCGAACGCGCGGGGCCCTTCCTTGGCGTCCTCGCTCATGAAGACCTGCATGCCGATCTTCGCCTCGATCGGCAACGCCTGCTTCTCTGGAAGACATTCCGTCTCGCGGAGTGCTCGGAGCACCGCCTGCACGGCCACCGGGCCATTGCGCGCGATCCGATCCGCGAGCTCCCGCGCCTTGTCGAGTGCGGCACCATCCTCGGTGAGATACCGAACGAGACCGAACCGCTGTGCCTCTTCGGCGCTGAGTGTGCTCCCGGTCAGCAGCATGTCCGCAGCGACTGCGTACGGGATTTGCCGACGGAGCCTCACGGTCGAGGCGCCGAGCGGAAAGAGTCCGAGCTTCACCTCGGACACGCCAAACACCGCGCTCTTCGCGGCAACTCGAATGTCCGTTGCCTGCAGAATTTCCGTGCCCCCCGCGATTGCGAAACCCTCGACGGCGGCGATCAGCGGTTTGTCGAGATTGAAGCCCTTGAGCAGCGGCTTGATGAACGAGGGGTCGTGCTCGGACTCCTCGTATTGTTCGTCCACCGGCTTGCTGTTCATCGCCTTCAGATCGGCGCCTGCGCAAAAGTTCCCTCCCGCGCCGGTGAGAATCGCGCATCGGATTTCCGGATTCGCGTTGATTTCATCCCAAGCCGCCGAAAGGCGGTCCAGCATATCGAGCGAGAGCGCGTTGCGCGCCTCGGGGCGGTTCATGGTGAGCAAGAGGACGTGACCTTCCTGCTCGACCAGAAGGTCGGGGGATTCACTCATCGAAAGGGCTCCTATTCGTTCAGCTTGAAGACGCGGTTCGCATTCTCTCTCAGGAACTTCGGCCACACGTGGTCCCGAAAGGGAACGTTCTGCATGTCCGTGAAGATTCGCTCGAGGGACAGACCCATCGGGAAGTATCCCGCATACATGATCTTGTCGGCCCCTCGGGTGTTCGCGTAATCGATGATCGCCTTCGGGTAGTGCTTCGGCGCAAACGCGCTCGTGCTGTAGTAGAGGTTCGGATACTTCAGCATCAGCTTGACCGCGAGGTCGACCCAGGGCTCTGCGCCATGCCGCATCACGAACTTCAGCTCGGGGAAGAACCAGCAGACCTCGTCGATGTACTCCACCTTCTGAGGTTCCATGGGAAGACGCGGGCCGGGCACGCCCACGGTCACGCAAATCGGGATGTCCAGGTCAACGCAGGTCGCATAGATCGGGTAGTACTTCTTGTCGTTCAGGGGCACCTGCGGACAGAGCCCCGACGGGAAGCCGGTGACGGCCTTGAGCCCATGCTCTTCGTGGAGCTTCCGGATCGTCCGAACCTCCTCCATCCCGTTGTTGGGATTTGCACCGTAGGAGGGGAAGAATCGGTCGGGGTGCTTCTTGCAGGCGTCGAGGTTGGTCGAGTTTGGCCCGGAAATCCCGAGCATTGCGCGTTCGATGTTCCATTTGTCCATCTCACCGATCGCGTACTGGACATAGTCCTTCTGCTCGCCCACCTCGGGGATGTCCTTGAACATGTACTGAGCTGGCATCTTGAAGACCCTGCGGCTCTCCTCGTCGAGCAGCAGCGGTTTCATGAATTCGTACCAGCTCGATGGGTCTCCGTCGGGAATGTTCATCATCAGATCGATGGCCCGGAGGCCACGCGGAATCGGCATGAATTTTGGTCCTTTCAGGCCCCCTGGCTGCGCCCTATGTTGACACGAGCCCGCTGGACTTCAGCCAGCGATTGGGCTAGAACATGTTCTACTTTATGGCCCGTGGGCTACAATCTGTAAAGCGGTGATTCGATGAGCCAACCGATAGCAGCAGCGACGCAGCCCAGCCGGCCTGGAGAAACGAAAATGGACGGAGATCAGAGCCCCATTCCGACGCGCGAAGAACTGGTTCAGCGCGCACGTGACCTCGCGCCGACACTCCGCGAGCGCTCAAAGAAAGCGACCGAGCTTCGCTATCTGCCCGAAGAGACGATCGAGGACTTTCACCGCCTCGGATTCTTCAAGGTGGTTCAGCCACGCCGCTACGGTGGCTACGAGATGGACCCTTCCATCATTTTCGACCTGCAGCTCGAGCTCGGTCGGGGTTGTGCGTCGAGCGCTTGGGTGTACGGCGTGCTGAACGTTCACTCCTGGCAGCTCGCGCTCTTCCCGATCGAAGCGCAGGACGAGGTCTGGGCTAAGAACCCCAAGACCCTGATCTCCTCTTCGTACATGCCCGTCGCGGACACCGAATGGGTCGACGGCGGCGTGAAGCTCAGCGGCCGCTGGTCGTTCTCGAGCGGTTGTGACCACTGCGATTGGGTCTTCCTTGGCGGTTTCGTTCCGACCGAGGAAGGCAAGCCACCCGACATGCGCACCTTTCTCGTGCCGCGCTCCGACTACGAAATCATCGACAACTGGCACACCTCCGGTCTACGTGGATCTGGCAGCAAGGACGTCGTGGTCGACGGCGCCTTCGTTCCCGAGCACCGGATGCACAAGTTCTCGGACGGCTTCAAGCAGCAGAGCCCGGGCAACGAGGTCAACACCTCGCCCGTCTACAAGTACCCCTTCGGTCAGATTCACGTTCGCTCGGTATCGACTCCAGCGGTCGGAGCCGCGTTTGGCGCGCTCGATGCATACATCGACTTCATGAAGTCGAAGGTGTCACAGGCGACCGGCGGCAAGGCCAAGGACTCGTTCACCAATAGCCTCGTCGCCGCCGAAGCGACCGCGAGCCTCGATCGGGAGGTGCTCACCCTTCGTCGGAACTTCACCGAGATGTTCGAGTACCTGGAAAAGGGCGAGAAGATCCCGCTCGACCGGCGAGTGCACTTCCGGAACGATTCCGCACGAGCCGTACGCGTGGCCACCGAGGTCGTGGAACAGCTCTTCGTGGCATGTGGCGCACGCGCAGCGTTCGAGGATCATCCAATCAATCGGCATTTCCAGGACGCCCATGCGATTCGGCTCCATCATGCGAACGGCCCGGATGGACCGGCCGCAAACATGGGGGGCGTGCTCTTCGGACGGAAGAACACGGACTTCTTCATCTGAGAAGGCATGGATGATGCGGCGCGGCGAAAGAGAATCGAACAGCTCGGAGACGAGCTCTACGATGCTCTGCGCGAGCGTCGAACGCTGACTCCACTCACCGACCGCTGGCCCGAGATCACGATCGACGACGCGTACCACGTGTCCCTTCGCATGGTCAATCGGCGCATCGAAGACGATGGCGAGCGAGTGATCGGCAAGAAGATCGGCGTGACGAGCCTAGCCGTTCAAGAGATGCTCGGTGTGTTTCAGCCGGATTTCGGCTATCTCACCGACAAGATGATGTACCCGAATGGCGGGCCGATGCCGATCAGCGAGCAGTTGATTCAGCCACGCGCCGAAGGCGAAATTGCCTTCAAGCTCAAAGAAGAGCTCCATGGGCCCGGAGTGACCAACGAGGACGTCGTCCACGCGACCGATTACGTGACGGCTTGCTTCGAGGTCGTCGACAGCCGCGTTCGCGATTGGAAGGTGAAGATCCAAGACACGGTTGCGGACAATGCGAGTTGTGGACTCTTCGTCCTCGGTGACGAAAAGGCCGATCCCAAGACGCTCGATTTCCCCAATCTCGAGATGCGCGTCTACAAGAACGGCGAGTTCCTGAGCGAAGGTCGGGGTTCTGCCGCCCTCGATTCGCCGTTGAACTGCGTGAGCTGGTTGGCCAATACGCTGTCGAAGTTTGGCATCACCCTGAATGCAGGTGATGTGGTGTTGTCGGGGTCGTTGGTGCCTCTCGAGCCCGTGGTGGCGGGTGACGAGATGCGCCTCGAGGTCGATGGCATCGGAACTGCCTCGGTGCGGTTCACGTAGGAGTAGGGAGAGATGACGACGAAAGTGAAAGCCGCGATCATCGGATCGGGCAACATTGGCACCGATCTGCTCTACAAGGCACTCCGAAGTGAGGTCATCGAGCCGGTTTGGATGGTGGGAATCGATCCCGAGTCCGAGGGTTTGAAGCGAGCCAAGGAGCTCGGCCTCAAGACCACGTACGAGGGAGTGAAGGGACTCGAGCCGCACATCGAGGCCGACAAGGTACAGATCGCCTGGGACGCGACCAGCGCCTACGTGCACCAGACGAACAACGAAGTCGTGTCGAAGTACGGTGTCAGGATGGTCGACCTCACGCCTGCGGCCATTGGTCCGTTTTGCGTGCCTCCGGTGAACCTGAGCGAGATGGTTGGACGAGCCGAGCAGAACGTCAACATGGTTACCTGCGGCGGTCAGTCGACGAGTCCAATGGTGGCCGCCGTCAGTCGGGTCCAGCCGGTCGAGTACGGGGAGATCATCGCAACGGTTTCGTCGAAGTCAGCGGGTCCGGGCACTCGAAAAAACATCGACGAGTTCACTCGAACTACCGCGAAGGGCGTAGAAGTCGTCGGTGGCGCGCGACGTGGTAAAGCGATCATCATCATCAATCCCGCAGAGCCACCGCTCATCATGCGGGACACCATTCACTGCCTTACCGTGGATGCTCCAAAGCAGGACGAGATCATCGCGTCCGCCCGGCAGATGGTGGAAGAGGTTCAGAAATACGTGCCAGGTTACACGCTAAAGAACGGTCCGGTCTTCGATGGAAACCGCGTGTCCTTCTTCATGGAAGTCGAAGGTCTCGGCGACTTCTTGCCGAAGTACGCCGGGAACCTCGACATCATGACGGCGGCCGGGCTTCGGACGGCCGAGCTGATCGCCGAGGAAATTCAGCGCGCGGAGGCAGCATGAATCTCGAAGGTAAAATGATCACCCTGCACGACATGAGCCTGCGCGATGGAATGCATCCGCAGCGGCATCAACTGACGACGCACCAAATGGTCGACGTGGCGACGGCGCTCGACGCGGCAGGCGTGCCCCTAATCGAGGTGACGCACGGGGACGGCCTGGGCGGCGCGTCCGTCAACTATGGCTTCCCGGCTGCGAGCGATGAGGACTATCTCCGTGCCGTCGTGCCGAAGATGAAGAACGCGAAGATCTCGGCGTTGCTGCTCCCCGGCATCGGCACCGTCGATCACCTCCACATGGCGCACGATTGCGGTGTGCACACCAGCCGCGTTGCAACGCATTGCACGGAAGCCGACGTTTCCGAGCAGCACATCAACCTCGGCGCGAAGATGGAGATGGATACCGTAGGCTTCCTCATGATGGCCCACATGATCTCGGCGGAGGCGCTGCTCGAGCAGGCGAAGCTCATGCAAGACTACGGCGCCAATTGTCTCTACATCACCGACTCTGCAGGCTACATGCTGCCCGACGACGTGACCGCCCGCGTGGGACTCCTTCGAGAAAAGCTCAGTCCCGAAGTCGAGGTCGGCTTTCACGGACATCACAATCTCCACATGGGAATCGCAAACTCCCTGGCGGCGATCGACGCTGGTGCCGCGCGGATCGACGGTTCCGTTGCAGGCATGGGGGCAGGCGCCGGCAATACCCCTCTGGAGGTGTTCGTCGCCGTGCTTCACCGAATGGGTGTCGAGACCGGCGTCGACATGTGGAAGCTCATGGACGTGGCCGAGGACATCGTCTACCCGCTGATGACCCACAAAGTGCGGGCAGACCGAGATTCACTCACCCTCGGTTATGCTGGCGTCTACTCATCGTTCCTGCTCCACGCGAAGCGGGCAGCCGCCAAGTACGGATTGAAGTCTACGGACATCCTCGTGGAGCTCGGCCGGATGAAGACGGTGGGTGGTCAGGAAGACATGATCGAGGATGTCGCCCTGGACATGAAGAAGGCCGGAGCCGCGGAGTAGCGAGTGGGCGAGTTGGAGGCATTTCGCGAAGAAGCGCGGGCTTGGATCCGGGACAACGCTCCGAAATCTCTTTGGGGAACGAGTGGCAGCGGCCCCTTCGAAGGCTACTGGGGTGGTTCGAAGTGTGAAGAGACCAACCCCGATTTGTTGCGGTGGCGCGACGCGGGGATCGAGAAGCGGTGGACGGCCCCTAGCTGGCCGGTCGAGTATGGTGGCGGCGGGCTCACGCGAGAGCACGAAGAGATCATCCATACTGAGATGAAGGCGATCGGAGTTCCGCGACCAGTCGCGGGGCAAGGGCTGGCGATGTTCGGCCCCGTATTGTTGAGGTATGGAAACGACCAGCAGCGCGCCCAGCATCTTCCGCCGATCGTCCGCGGCGAGGTTCGTTGGTGCCAGGGCTACTCGGAACCAAACGCCGGGTCCGACCTCGCCAATCTCCAGCTCAAGGCGGAGCGCGATGGCGATTCCTACATCCTGAACGGCCAAAAGATCTGGACCTCGCATGCGAATCTCAGCGACTGGATCTATTGCCTGACCCGTACCGATCCGAATGCACCCAAGAAGCAGATGGGCATTTCGGTGATCATGGCGGACCTCCGCACACCGGGGATCACGGTTCGCAGAATCGACCTGATCAGCGGGTACTCGCCCTTCTGTGAGACGTTCTTCGACAACGTGCGGGTCCCCGTCGGGAACCTGATCGGGACCGAGAACGAGGGCTGGACGATCGCCAAAGCGATTCTTGGTCACGAGCGCTCATCGATCGGCCGATCGATCGCCAACCAACCCGGATCTGCGCAACGCGAGGTCGTCACACGCGCCCGCAGGCACATGGGTGTGGCCGAGGCCGCGATCCCCGATCCACTTGTCCGTGACGAGATCGCGCGGCTCGGCATGCTCGAGGAGGCGTTTCATTTGACGCTCGCGCGCATTCAGCAGAGCGCCGCAAGTGGCACCCCCGGCCCCGAAGGATCGATCACGAAGATCGTTGGAAGCGAGCTGAAACAGATGCGTTTCGAGCTCGGCATGAAGGTGGCCGGCATTCAAGGGCTTGGCTGGGAAGGTCCGGGGTTTTCTCCCGAAGACCTTCAGTTCACGAGGGACTGGCTTCGCTCTCGAGCGAGCACCATCGAGGGCGGCTCCTCGGAGATACAGAAGAACATCGTATCGAAACGTGTGTTGGGGCTTCCCGAGGCGAAGAAATGAGTGGTCACCGCGCGCCGAACCTTCTCCTGAACGACGAGCAGAGGATGCTCTCGAAGACGGCACTCGAGTTCATCCGCGAGCGAGGGCCGGCATCACGACTTCGTTCCTTTCGCGATTCTCGAGAAGAGATTGGCTTTTCGCGAAAGCTTTGGGCCGAGATGGCGGAGCTCGGATGGCTGGGTCTCCAGATACCCGAGGAGTACGACGGTCTCGGTCTCGGCTTTTTCGACCTCTGCGTGGTCCTCGAGCAAACAGGCCGCGAGCTCATGCCGGAGCCCTTCATCTCCACCCTTCTGCTTGGGACTCAGGCGCTTCTGCTTGGCGGCACGTCGACGCAGAAGCGTGAGATCTTACCAGGAATATCCACTGGGGGAACGATCATCGCGCTGGGCTACGAAGAAGGCGAATCGCCGGTTCGTTTCGTGCGAGAAGGCGATCACTTCGTACTGAGTGGCGAGAAGCTTCAAGTTCTCGACGCACACGTTGCCAATCAGCTGATCGTTTCGGCTCGAGACGACGATGAAACAACGAGCTTGCTGCTCGTCGATCCGTCAGCCGAGGGGGTAGGTCTCACTCGCCAGTTTCGAATCGATGGGCTCGGCTCGGCGATCGTGTCCTTGCATGAGGTTCGCGTCGGCCCCGATGCGCTCGTCGGCCCGCTCGGCGAAGGAGGCGCTCTGCTGCGGCGCGTTCTGGAGCGCTCAGCAGTCGGAGTTGCGGCGCAGATGTTGGGCGCGGCCGAACAGGCTTTCGAGGACACGATCGAGTACATCAAGGAGCGCGAGCAGTTCGGAGTGCCGATCGGCTCGTTTCCGGCGCTTCAGCACCGCGCGGTGTCCGTGTTCACCGACATCGCGCTCACGCGCTCGGCCGTGCTTGCGGCGGCGAGGGCGGTCGATGAGGCTGCGGACGAAGTCGCACGATTGAGTGCGCTCGCCAATGCGATGGCCTCCGAGGCCCTTCTGCATGCTGCCAAAGAGGCGGTGCAGATGCACGGAGGCATGGGCGTCACCGACGAGCACGACATCGGCTTCTACATGAAGCG
>CBDUCC010000040.1:0-16141 GCA_965365555.1 uncultured Myxococcales bacterium
GGTCTTGTGACTGTGCAGCTCGAAGCAGAAATCTCCGAGGCCGCAGCTCTCGAGTCGCCGGTCGCACGATCGAACCTCGTTCGGACCGCGCTCGTCTATTTAGACGGCGGCGTCTATCTCGACATGGACACGCTGACGATTCGTTCCTTCGACGAGGTGCGCTCTACCGCGCCCGGATTTCTCGGCGAAGAGTACATCGTCTTTCCGGAGGAGGTGGTCTCGTCCTGGGACCCACGCGTCAAAGCGAAGGCGTACCTCAGCACGACCGTTCGAGACCTATACCGCCGCTGGCCCCATGGTTACCGGTATTTCCCGCGAATCGAGCATCACTACCATCGCGCCGTCAACGGGGCGATCCTCGGCGCAGTCCCCGGGCATGCCTTTTGTCGGGAGTATCTAGCTGCGATGACCCGCGTGCCGAGAGCCCGTTGGAACAAGCCGCATGCGTTGGGCACCCATCTGCTGCACGCGACGTATCGGAACTACGAAGGGGACGACCTTCATGCCTTTCCACCTCCCTACTTCTATCCGTTGCCGCCGGAGATCAGCGCGCATTGGTTTCGTCTCTATCGAGATGGCGTCGACCCCACCGAAGTGCTCGACCCGGTGACCTGCTGTGTGCACTGGTATGCGTCGGTTCGGACGAAGAAGATCGTCAAGACGATGGACGAGGCCGAGGTTCGGCGTCTCGCGTCGCAGCAACTCTTCGCAGCTCTTGCCGTCCGAGTCCTCGATGGCGAGATCATCGATCGATGAATTCGCGATACCAAAGCTCGAGGATCATGAGCGCCCAGATCTGATCGCCTCGCGGTTCGCCGCGTTGGTGGCGCTGTAGGAGCATTTCGACCGCCGATGGATCCACGATGCCGCGCTCACGGGCGGTCTGGTCGAGCAGGACGTCACGGGAGAGCGGCGCGAGTTCATCGCGCATCCAGCGATCGACTGGCAGACCGAAGCCCTGCTTGCGGCGGTCGAGAATTTCTTTGGGAAGAAGGGGCCTGGCCACTTCGCGAAGGATCCGCTTCGTCTGCAGACCCCGCATCTTGACCTCGCCGGGCAAGGAGGCGGCGAACACCATGAGGTCTTGATCCACCAATGGGCAGCGAACTTCGAGCGAGTGAGCCATCGAAGCGATGTCTACCTTCGTGAGAATGTCATCGCTCAGGTACGTCTGGATATCGAGCTCGAGGAGCCGGTTGATCGGGTCGGTGGCCGTGGAAGCGTCGTACAGCTCGCCGAAGCGTTTTGCGACGCGGTCCACCGAATAGCGCCGCCGCATCTCGTCCGTGTAGAGCGCCATTCGGTCTTCGTGAGGGATGTAAGCGGCCAGGCCCAGGAAGCGCACGTGCTCGGGCTCCATCAAGCGATGTCCGAAGGCGCGCACCTTCTGCGCGGCTGCAATCGGAATCGCGCCGATCGTCTTGCCCAGCATCGCTGGAAGCGGACCAGGGAGGCTGCGTAGCGCGCGCGCCGTCTGTGAATGAGAGTATCGTCGATAGCCGGAGAAGGCTTCGTCACCACCATCTCCGCTCAGCGCCACGGTGACGCCCGTCCGCGTGTATTGGCAGAGGTACCAGGTCGGAAGTGCCGAGGTGTCTGCGAACGGTTCCCCGTAGTGGCGCACGAACTCTGGGATCACCGAAGCCATGTCGGGCTCGACCACCAGCTCGTGATGGTCCGTCCCATACCGATCCGCGACGAGCTTCGCGTACGGGAGCTCGCTGAAGTCCTTGCTGGTGAAGCCGACGGAGAACGTCTTCACAGGGCTCGTCGACTGACGGGCCATCATCGCGACGATCAATGACGAATCGAGACCGCCGGAAAGGAACGCGCCCAGAGGCACGTCCGAGACCATCCGTACCCGGATCGCGTCCTCGACCCGGGCGTGCAGTTGCTCGGTCAACTCCTCGAACGATCCGGTCGTCGGCTGATCGAATCGAAGCTCGAAGTAGCGCTCCGGGGCTCCGACTCGTCCGTTCTCACAGACGAGGCGGCATCCCGGTGGAAGCTTTCGTACACCCTCGAACGCCGTCCAAGGCGAGGGTACGTACTGCAGGCACAGAAACGAATCGATCGCGTCGATATTGGGCTTGCGTTCGAACCGGCTGGAGGCAGCCAGCGCGCCGAGCTCCGAGGCGAACAGCAGGCCACGCCGGCCGGCGTGGTAGAACAGTGGCTTCTTGCCGAACCGGTCGCGTGCGAGGATGAGGCGCTCGCGACCTCGATCCCAGAGCGCGAGCGCGAACATGCCCCTCAGGCGATCGAGGAAATCGATGCCCTCTTCCTCGTAGAGATGAAGGCAAACCTCGGAATCCGAGCGAGACTTGAAGCGGTGACCCTTCTCTTCGAGCTCCTTTCGAAGCTCTTGGAAGTTGTAGATCTCCCCGTTCACGACCACGGCGACCGAGTCGTCCTCGTTGGTCATCGGCTGGGCGGCCTCGGGCCGGAGATCGATGATCGAGAGTCGGCGATGTCCGAGCGTACAGGGTCCATCCGATCGGTAGCCGTGATCGTCGGGGCCCCGGTGCACCATCGCGTCGCACATCCGCCGCACCGACTCCATGTCCGCAGCCGACGCTGGATCCGAGGAAAGTATTCCTGCGATGCCGCACACGGGTCAGTCCTCCTTGGACGCGAGGCCGAGTGCTACGGCGATTGTCGGAACGGATCGCGTCACCGTGGGGCACCATGAATCGAAGGTTGGAGAACACAAGCTCGGCCGAAGTCGCGGCCGTCGCGAACCCCAAGGTCAAACGTTTCCTGCAATCCTTTTGGATTCGCATAGTCGAACTTGTCGATCGTGATCGGCTCGGAGGGCTGAACCCAGGTCACCCGGTCGGTCGAGGGTAGGGAATGCCCGTACTTGCGACTCGCCAAGACCAAGGTGCGCCCCGGTTGGTCTGCAGCCAATCGAACGGGGATGTTCTCGATCAAGCCGCCGTCGAGCACATCGCGGTCTCCGAATCGGCCCTCGGGGAGGACTGGCGGAACGCAGGACGCCGCCAGAACCAAGTCGATGTAGTCTTCGTGGGTTTGGCAGTCGTTTGCCCGGCCTACCAAGGGCTGGAAACCGAGCCTCGCGGGCCAGCGCGGGTGGAGCGGGTCGTTTCGGAGCGTCTTCTCGAGCGTGTAGATCGAGAGCGCTGCGATTCCGCCGAAAACACCTCGAAGCCATCGTGGATAGCCGCTCATCAAAAAGTGCACCGAGGACCTTTGGATCTTCGCCAGGTCGTCCTTCGCGATGAACTCGTGGAGCGCTTCGCGATACATCCTCGCATGCGGAAAGAGGCTTCCCTTTCGGGAGGGGTGCAGGTTCGACCAGTGAACGTTACTCGGATTCCGGGCCGTGATGCCCTGGAATAGGCCAAGTGCATCCTGAGCACGATCCAAGACCGCGGCCGTGGCCATCGCGCAGCCGGCGCTGGTCGAGCCCACGAACTTCACCGAGCTCTGCAATTCGAGGCCGGACGCTTTCGCGCCTTCCCAGAAGCCGAGCTGCCAGAAGCAGCGGCTCCCGCCTCCTGCGAAGATGGCGTTTCGGAAGCTCATCGGAACGACATTCGTGACGCGGAGTGTCTGGTTTGTCTAGCTCGGAGTTGCCGCCGCCCCAAAATCGGGTAGGTCACGACGCATGTCCCCACTCGTCGTGTGCCTCGATCTCGAGGGCGTACTGATTCCCGAAGTTTGGATCGCTTTTGCTGAGCAGACTGGCATCGCAGCCCTTCGACGCACGACGCGGGATGAACCCGACTACGACAAGCTGATGCAAGGCCGGCTCGAGATCCTCGACGAAAACGGCTTCAAGCTCTCGGACATCCAGGAGGTCATCGGGACGATGGAGCCGCTGCCCGGAGCCAAGGAGTTCCTCGACGAGCTTAGGGAGCGCGCACAACTCATCATCCTTAGTGACACGTTCTACCAGTTTGCTGCGCCATTCATGCGCCAACTCGGCCAGCCGACCCTGTTTTGCCACCAGCTGCTCATCGATGACCAGGACCGGGTCACCGGCTATCAGCTTCGGATTCCGGATGGGAAGCGAAAGGCTGTGGCCGGCTTGAAGAACATCGGTTTTCGAGTGCACGCCGCAGGCGACAGCTACAACGATACGACCATGTTGAAAGAGGCCGATCGGGGCATCCTATTTCGTTGCCCCGACAACGTTGCCGAGGAGTTTCCGCAGTTCAAGCGAACGGACGCCTACGCTGAGCTCATGGCGGCGCTGTTCGAGTAGATCGCTTCGGACCGTACACCGCCTCCCGAATCGCTCGGGCGGCATCGACCATCCCGAGGCCCGGATCGGTCAGCAGGTCGGTCTCGATCCCGCGGATCTGGTTTCGGCGGCAGGCTCGTAGCGCGTCGAGGCCAGGGTGCGTACAGAGAAGTCGTTCCGTGCCGGTGTTCGTGACGATCCAAGGGGGGTCGAGGGCGAGGAGCTGCTCGTTCGTATAGGCCGGCCACCCCGTGAAGCCGACCTCGGTGGCCACGTCGGCCAATCCTCCGGCAACCAGCACGTCGTGGAAGCTCGTGCCTCGGGCCCCACCGAAGAGCCGGTCCCCGTGAATGCCCACGTAGAGGCCCCGCCGCCGTTGGTCGTCCGGGATGTCGTTGGCGACGGATTCGAGCTCCTCGAGCAACCGTTCGACGATCGCCTCCCCTCGAGCAGACGCCCCAAGTACCCCGGCGACTTGCCGGATATTGGTCGGGAGCGTCCGGAGGCCCTCCATCGGACCCAGGTCGAAGACGTTCAAGCCGGCGTCTTTGAACCGTTCGACGTGCCGACGGTCCACGAAGTTGTTGATGAACACGATGTCTGGACGAAGTTGGATGATCGTCTCGATGTCTCCGGCTTGCTCGACACCGATCTTGTCAGCGTAGGCGGCAGCGGTCTTGGTGCGTAGGGTGTGTGCGCTCACGGCGAGCACCCGATCTGGCTCGACCAGCCGATTCAGCACTTGGTCCGCAATCGTGCTCGTACTGACGATGCGTCGGTAGTCGCGCATCGCGATCGAAGCTCCGGTCGAGTCCTCCACCACCTGGAGCCTCGGGACCGGCGCTACGGATTCGGTCGACGACACCGCCTTGGTGAATGCGAAGCCGGCCGAAATTGCCACGAGCAGCAAGACGGAGTTGAACAGGCTGGCCCTAGACACTCGGCGACTCCTCAGTGTCGTCATCTCGCTGAAACCCTATCCGGGCGTTCTCGATCAGCCGAACTCCGTAGACGGCACGTATCGGATCGGGTGCGACCACCTTTGCGGTTTCGCCCCGCTCGACGACCACTCCCTCTTTGAGGAGCAGGGCACGGTCCGTCGTCGATCGGGCGTCGGCCAAGTCGTGGAGCACGACCAGAATCGTGTGTCGGAGGTTCGCAAGCGAACGAATGAGCTCGAGCACCGCCATCCCTTCGCCAACGTCCAGCGCCGCGGTTGGTTCGTCGAGCAGCAAAATTGGAGCATCCGAGGCGAGCGCGCGCGCGAGGAGGACGCGTTGTTGTTCGCCGACCGATAGCTGGGTGAAAATCCGTCCTCGCAAGACATCCGCATGCGCCGTTTCGAGTGCGTGATCGATCGCCTCTCGGTCGCTTTTCGAGAAGCCACCGAAGCTGCCACCGTGCACGTAGCGGCCAAGCGCCACGACCTCTTCCACGCTCAAGGCAGAGCGAAGCAAGCTTCGCTGCGGGACATAGGAGATTCTTCGCGCTCGGGTCCGGGGGGAGAGGGAGCCGCTGTCGGCGTCACCGAGCAAGACGGTCCCTTCGTGTGGCAGGAGGCCGGCCAGCGCCTTGAGGAGCGTGCTCTTGCCCGCTCCATTCGGACCGAGGAGGGCGAGTACCTCGCCCGGGCTTGCATCGAGGTCGACGTCGCTGAGCACGTTCCGGCCTCCGAGGGAGACGCTCAGGCCACGCGCGCGCAAGTGCATGACTTCCTCTCCCTTACGCATAGGCTCGTTCCTGGCGGAGACGAATCAACAAGAGCAGAAAGAGCGGCGCCCCGATCATTCCGGTGACGACTCCTAGCGGAATCTCGCTTCGTGCGGGTATGACGCGGGCAACCACGTCGCAGGCGACCACGAAGACTCCGCCCGCGAGCGCCGCAGCGGGGAGCAGTCGTTGATGCCGCGTGCCTGCGAACGGACGCAGCATGTGCGGAACGACCAGCCCGACGAAGCCCACGTTGCCTCCAAGAGACACAGCCCCCGCGACGAGCACGCTCACCCAGATTGCGGACCACCAACGCACGGTCGTCACGTTCGCTCCCATCGCCTGGGCTTCTTCTTCACCGCTGAGCAGCAGATCCAACGATCGCCCCCACAGCCAGCAGGCGATCAGCGCGGTCAGGATCAGCGGCAGAGCGAAAGCGAGCTGGCGCGGTCCCGTTCCGCTCACCGAGCCGAGAGAGAATGAGACTACCGCGCGACCGAGCTCCCAGGTCTCTTGCGCTACGCTCGTTACGAATGCGCTCATCGAGAGAAACAGTGCGCTCAGGACGAAGCCGGTGAGGAGCAGTGCGAGGAGATCCTGGGTGATGCGGAGGAAGACGAGCAACACCGCCAGCGCGCCGAGAGCTCCGAGGAAGCAGCCGATCGGCACGATCATTTCTGGCACGACGACGCCGCTGCCAAGACCCACCACACCCGAAAGTAGAAGCGCGACCTGACCGCCGAAGCTTGCACCTGCCGTCGTGCCAAGGACGGAAGGGCTCGCCAGAGGGTTGCGGAATAGCCCTTGCACGACCACTCCGCCGACCGCCAGCGCGGCCCCCGCGAGAAACGCGGCTGCGAGCCGGAAGCCGCGAAGCTTGAGGAAGGTGTCGCGCAGCTCCGGGTCGGCGAGGTCGCCGGACCCGACCACGATCGCGAGGATTCCCACGATCAGCAACGACACGAAGAGCAACGCATAGAGGCGCACCGCGCGTCCTTACCATGCGTCTCCTCGGCGATCGATGCACAGAGGCGCCATTGACCGTCCGGAGTCGATCGGTCATCGTCGGCCTCAAAGTAGGGAAGCCGGTGAGAGGCCGGCGCGGACCCGCCACGGTATGCAACTGAATGCCTCGTCGTGATGCCACTGGGCGCTGAGCCTGGGAAGGCGACGAGACCTGGGGTTGCGAGCCCGGAAACCTGCGAATGTCTTGTGTCGATCACCTCGGGGATGGTGAGAGTCGCGCGCTGGGATATGCGATCCCCCCGTCCGACCGTTCCCGATCTGGGAATGGAAGTTGGGACGAAGGAGAAGACGCCGGAGGTTCGTACGGAGCGGCTGTCTCGCCGTGGCCGCGTTCTGCTTGGTCTCGACCCATGCGTCCGCACAGTTCGGCGAGACGGTCGAGGTCGAGCGCCCGATTCCGGCGACCAACCCCCTCGATGCCACCGCGGCCGGTACCGAGGTCCGCGTTCGAGATCGTGTGGTGCCGCAGACCACGGAACAGCTCGTTCAAGAAGCGGCCGGAACCCGGGTCGTGGGCACCGGAGCGCAGGGGACCCCGTTCTGTCTTCGCATTCGTGGTGCGGCCTGCGATCAAGTCGCCGTCATGCTGGACGACGTGCCGATTAGCAGTCCGGACTCGGGAGCATTCGATCTGAGCCTGGTGCCGCTCGAGGCCGTCGACGGCTTCGAAGTGTATCGCGGAGGGGCTCCGGCCTGGCTCAATGATGGCTCCGTCGGCGGGGTCCTTCGTCTTCGACCGCGGAGCTACCAGCAGAACGAGATCGGAGCCCGCGGCACCTTTGGAAGCTTCGCCAATTGGTCGGCCAACGCCTTCGGAGCGGCTGCTACCAAGAAGGTCGAGGTGTTCGCAACGGCAGGCGCCGCCGGAGCGAAGAACGATTACCCCTACCTCGACGACAACGGGACCCGGTTCGATCCGACGGACGACGTGGAGCGCGAGCGTCGCAATGCCGACTTTCTCCAGGGCTTCGGCTTTGGAAACCTATCCGTCGAGACGAGCCCTTACAGTCGACTGAAGTTGGTGTTTCTCGGTCTCGGTCGCGAGCGCGGCGAACCCGGCCCGGGGTCGAGCCCGGCCATTCAGGCGCGTGTGAACGAAACGCAGATCATCGGAACCGCCGCCTGGCTCCACGAGAAGGAGGGGCCCACCCCGTACCGCCTCCAGGTTGCCGCCAACTACGATTTCGGTCGGGAGCGGTTTCGCGACGCGCTTGGCGAGATCGGAAACGGTGGACCGAACGTCAGCGATGACAAGACGCATGCGTTCTTCGGACGAGTCGCGTCGTCCGTGCTACCCGTTCGATGGTTCGAGCTCACGACGATCGCCTCGGCGCGGTATCAGGTCTTCGACCCAGAAGACGAGCTCAGCACCTCGCAAGTCCAAGCCTCCGATCGTGTGACCGCGGCTGGAACGATTGAGACCCGCTTCTTCGGTCGGGCAGGACCGGTCGCTCTCGAGCTCCGGCCGAGTGTTCGTCTGAGCTATACGCGTGCGGCCGTTCGCCAGTCGATCCTCGGTGGCGCCATACCGAACCCCGAACCCTATTCCGACTTCCTTCCTACCTACCGCGTTGGTGCCGCGATCGCGCCACTCGACTGGTTGGCCTTCCGTAGCTCCGTGAGCAGCGGCTACCGGCTCCCATCGCTTCTCCAACTCTTCGGCAATCGCTCCACGGTGGTCGCCAGCCCGAATCTGGTGCCTGAGCGCTCGCTTTCGGTCGACGGCGCCGTCACTGCGCGAGGACAGAAGGGCATCTGGAGCGGCTATCTCAGCGGTGGCGCCTTCGTCAGTTGGGTGGATGACCAAATTCGCTTCCGCCGGACCGCTCAGTCCCAGATCAAGTACGAGAACATTTCGTCGGGCCGAAGCCGAGGCGTCGAGGTCGAGGTCCGTGGAGCCGTGACCGAGCACTTCGTGGTGCTTGGCGACCTCACCTGGACCGACGCGATCGACGAGTCCACTGGCAACCGGCTGCCCGGCCAGCCCGAATGGGTCGCTTTCGTCCAGCCGGAGGCGCATTCCGGCGAGCTCTCGAAGATCGTGTCGGACATCACAGGCTTCTTTCGGGTGCTCTACATCGGACGTAGCTATGCGGACCCCGCCAACCTGGTCGAGTTGGTGGCTCGCACCGAGCTCGCTGCGGGAGTGGGGGTCGACATGTTCGAGCGGCGGCTGGGCTTGAGCGTTCGCGTCGACGATCTGCTCGACGTGCGCGGACAGGATCTGCTGGGCTATCCATTGCCCGGGCGCCGCTACACCGGGCGGATTTCGGTTCGCCATGCCTGGTAGGTTGACTTTGCGATGCGCAAGCGTACCGTCGAGTTCCTTGCGAGGGTCGAAGACGTCTTCGTTCGAGGGCGTTGGAGATAGACCGAAGGAGAGAAAACCGTTCGGTCGAACAGGGAAGCCGGTGAGAGGCCGGCGCGGACCCGCCACGGTATGTGATCAAAAACCCTGCCACGAAGCCACTGGGCCAGAGCCTGGGAAGGCGGCAGGGGCCACGGTTACGAGCCCGGAGACCTACCCATCGTGAGTCAACTCGAATCGCCTCGGGGATGGCGGGTGGCTTCAGGGTCTTCGTTCAAACCGAAGCGCCGTGTTTCCTTCCTCCGCCGTCGAGGCTGGAGGAAGCACCATGGGACGGGACCGAACATTCATTTTTCTGCTGGGGTTCGCCCTCATCGCGACTGGCTGTGGCGACAGCGGTCCGAGCTCCGGGTCCGGAGGGATCGGCGGTGAAGGCGGAGCGGTTGGCACGCCGGCGCTCGGCGCCCTTCCATCGGCTCCGGCATACGCCGTGGTCAGCTCGGACTTCAGCAGCACGTCGATCGCGATGCTCGATGAGGAGTTCGAGGTCCTCGACGAGAGCTGGCTCAACTCCGGCACGACCTATCCAGGGCTCGTCGCGACGCTTTCCGGCGACGTGGTGCTTCCGACCCGACAGCAGGGCAACGGCACCTTCAGCGTCGTCGATCGCTTCTTGACGGACGTGGTGACTCAGTTCTTCGTCCCGAGTGGGAACCTGAACGGACAGGCGCGCACACAGGGTGATACCGGCGACTCGGGGTTCTCCTCGAACCCTCAGGACATCGTCTTCGTCGACGAGCAGAGCGCTTGGATTCCCCGTTACGAGTCCAACCTTGACCCCGCCGCCGCTCCCGAGAGCCAAGGGAACGATCTCATCGAGATCAATCCTGCCGACTGGAGTCCGACCGGCCGGCGCTTCGATCTATCGTCGTTGAATACGATGGAGACGGTCGACGGCGCTCCTGTCGAGACGTTCGCGCGTCCCGGGCGAGGTGTTCGATTCGGCTCGGCGATCTTGCTCGGCCTCGACCGAATCAGCGCCTCGTTCGATGCAGCCGGTCCGGGCGCCCTCGCGGTCGTCGATACCGAGTCCGAGTCGATTCTCAGCGTCGAGCTCGACGGTCTCAAGAGCTGTGGCCGAGTGGTCCCGATCCCAGGCTCCCCGAGCAAGGCGGCCATCGCCTGCGTCGGTTTCTCGAACCCGTTCGACGACGAGGTGCAGATCCGAGCCAGTTCCGGCATCCTCATCGTTGACGTCGCGCCCGGACGGGTGACGGTAGAGCAGCTCTGGAAGGTGTCCGACGACGAGAGCTCGGCGATCGCCGTCCACGGGCTGGTCGCCCTCGACGAAGAGCGCGTGCTCGCCGTCGCGAACGGCAACTTCGTCGACACGACCGACATCTTGTACGAGGTCGATCTCAGCAATGGAACGCAATCAGAAGTCCTGACCTCGGAGGGCTCCTTCACGATCGGTGTCCCGGCCTATGATGCGGAAGCCGGCATGGTCTACGTGCCAGATGGGTCGGCGAACGCGGTGATCGAGCTCGCCGAGACCGTGGATGGCTTCACCGAAGTCGGCTCCACGGAAATCGCTCCAGGGCTCGGGCTGCCGCCGACACAGGTGTATCGGCTCGACTAGGGCGTTGGCTCCGCCTGCGCTGACCCGGGCGCGCCGCCGCTCCCTTCGACGCCATTCGCCTCGTCCGTCTCCGCGCTGCCATCGGCGTCGGTGTCGTCTTTCGTGCTCTGTTCCTCGACCTTTCGTGCCTTCTTCTCCTTGTACTTCTCTTGCACGTCCTTGGCGCCCTTGCTGGCCACGCTGACGGCGCCTGCGATGTACAAGACGACGCCCGAGATGTTCGACTTGGTACGCTCGTAGCCGCTGACCTGGGCGTCACGGTCGACTGTCAACGCAAGGGCATCCCCGCGCCCGAAATAGCCCGTCGCTCCGAGCGTCACACGGTATCCGTGGGTGTCGACGCCAACCGCGAGCGATGCGCCGAACTGCGAGATTTGATCCGGCACGTACTCGTCTGGATTCTCGGGCACGTTGGGTGCTGCGGAGATGTTGGTGAATAAGCCCCCGAGTACCACGACCTGTCCGAATATGTGCTCGGCGCCGATCGACGCATTCGGTGTCCAACGGCGCTTCGACGAGTTCGGGAAATAGGCGGCAATGCTTTCGTTCAGAGTGGCGAAGTCCGAGGGCGGGTCGAACACGTTGCCGCCACGTACGGGGCCGGTGACCGCTGCATCCCAGGACACGGTGGTGAGTGCGTTGGCTTTGAATTCGGTGCCGACCCGAAACTCGAATGGGATTGGAAACCAGGTCTTGAAGCCTCCCTCATCGAAGAGAAAGAACGCCGATCCCAGTTCGGTTTCGAGAGTGGTCCTGCGGAACAAGCTCCCATCCTTTTTGATGGGAGCGCCGGGTGGCTGAAGCATGAAGCCGACCTGCCATTTGGGATTGATGCGATAGAGAGCCCCCAAACGGAATACGAAACTCCAGGCGTTCACTCCGATTCGGGTCGTCGATGTGGCGAACTCTCCGTTGACTCGCGTCCCCTCCTGAAGCGTACCCCCGCGGGCGAGGCCGATGTCCTCGTTGTACCCGTAGGACTGGTTTGAGAGGAATGCACTCAGTCCGATCGATACATCGCGCTTGATTCGCGTCGCCGCGGAGATCCCCCACCAGCGCATTCGATAGTTGTCGTTGAGTTGCACATCGGCGCTGCTACTCGGCTGCAGCTCGGAGAACCCCACGCTCAGCCGCTCCCGGGAAGCCTCGAACGAGCTGAAGGCCACCGCGAAGCGCTTGTCGCCGAATCTTTCCTTCCCGACCTTGACCACGGTCCCTACGAAGTGAGGGAGTGTCGTCGTATGGCTCGAGGAAAAATCGTTCTCGATCTCCTCGGACTCGAACCCGCGCTCGATCTTTTGTTTCGTCAAGACGATCGAGCTCAGGCTTCCGAGGAGTTGGAAGTTGCCGCCCTCCATCAACCCACCCGGGTTGTAGTACGTGGCCGAGGGGTCATCGGCGATGCCGGTGTAGGACCCGCCCAGTCCCACCGCTCGCTCGCCGATCGGGATGGTCCTGTAATAGAGCGCTTGGGCCTCCGCACCGTTGGCGCACGAGCCGAGGGCGATGATCCCGATCAGAAGGCGCGTGAGCCCAGCCACGCGCGGATACTAGCGCGTCAGCCGCCCAGGTGGAACGTCAGCGCAAAGGTTCCTGCGATTGCGGTGCCTGCGGTACCTGCGGTGATCGACCCGGTGCTGCCATTCACGCTCACGTCTCCGCTGAACACGAGACCGATAATCGAATACTCGAAATCCGCAGCGATCGAGATCCAGCGAACGACGGGGATGCGAAGGCCCGCGCCAATCGAGGCGCCGCCACCCTGACTCCGTGCGTTAGGCACAGCCACATCCACCGGAAGACCTGGCGGCACGGCAAGGCCGAGGCCTCCGGATGTCCTGTAGTAGCTGAACGCCATCTTGATCGAGGGGTGGACGTACGGGACCGCTCGAATCAAGAATCCGAGGTCGAGACCGACCGAGGTCAGGTCGAACGGTTCGTAGTCGGCTCTTTTGAAACGAGCGCCGATCGTCGAAGAGCCTGCACGAAACTTCAGTGCCGCACCGAACTCCGGTCCGACAACGACGAGGCTTGGAATGCTCTGCTGCACGCCTGCTGGAATGATGTCGAGGCTACGAAAACGGGTCACGTCGAATCGCGATGGCCCGGCCGTGGCCTCGAGCCAGACGATTCCGCCAACCTTCTTCTCGTAGGCCTTTCGCTTCTGGCTATCGTCCGTGTTCGTGCCCTCGGTGGGCCCGAGCATTTGGACACCGTTCTCGTCTCCCGAGATCGTCGTTCGCATCGTCTGCGCGCGTGCGCCTCCCGCGAACACCGAGACCACGAGACAAGTCAAAGCAAAGCGTTTCATCGGCTCCCCCAGCGCTGAAGTTGCGCGCCTCCGACGAAGGCGCATTCCCCAGTGATCAGTGTCGAGGTGAGCTCCGCAACGCGTCAATGCTTAGCCGGTTCGACTGTGCGATGGCTTACAGGCGTGCTCCGGAAATTGGGATCAAACGAGAATTTCGCTGATCGGCTGTGTAGCTTCCATCGAGCGGCTACCCCAGCTCTCGACGGTCAGTCCCATGACCTGCTGGATCGTCAGACCGACCCGGCTCGTCGGCTCGGTGGCGCCCGCGACGTGGATACCGGGTTGGATTGCTCCGCCCGCGCGACCAGCGATCATCATCGGAACTCCCGTGATTCCGTGGACCTTCGCGAACGAGACATCGGAGTGCCCCAACACCAGGCAATTGTCGAGCAATGTGCCATCGCCTTCCGGGATGGCGGCGAGGCGTTCGATCAAATCCGCCCAGGCTTCCATCGAGACGTAGACGAACTCGGTGGCTTCGGGCTGGTATCCAATCGCCGGGTCGAGCGGCTCGTCGTGTGTGAGCTGGTGGTGTAACGAGCTCGAGCCCGGCTGCCGCAGGTTCGAGATTCGATCGGAGAACATGATGCTGAAGACCCGAGTCTGATCGCAGGCCATGGCGAAGGAGATCAGCTCGGCCATCAACTGGTTGGTCCTGGTTGCCTGACCGATCTCGGTGCCGAGGTCGTCGGCGCCGGGCGCGGGCGCCTTGCGGCAGCTCTCGAGGTCGGGCGGTCCTGCGAGAAGGACGTCGATCTGCTGTTCGAGTTGCCGCACCGAGGTGAAATACTGGTCGAGCCGCTGACGGTCATGGGCGCCGACTCGCTGCAAGAGCCGCTCTCGGTCTTCTTTGACCGCAGAGAGCACGCTCTGTCGAAGCATCAGGCGGGGGTCCGGAACGAAGGGCCCCGCATTGGGGTCGGCGAAGTCCGGACCAAAGACCCGCGTATACATTGCGGTCGGTGAGATTTCGGGGGCGTTGGGGACCCCTTGGCTTTCGAAGCTGTAGGCTTGGTTCGGGTTTCCGGTGCAGGACATTTCGAGCGAGCGGAATCGAGTCAGTCCGCCGATCTCGGCGGCGATGATCGTGTCGAGCGTCGGTGCGGGCACCGTGTAGTCTTCGAGCGGCAGGTGCGCCGTCAGCGTCCCCATCAGGCCGGCGGTGTGGGGGAAGTTGGGGCGGCCATCGAGCTTCACGTCGAAGCCGCTGAAGACGCTGACGTAGTCGCGCACTTTGTCGCCGGTTCCAAGCTCGCGGTCCAACGCTTGAAGCTCGATGGGAAGATCATAGCCGGGACCCACCGACGTCGGGTTCCAGCGATCGGGGTTCATCCCGCAACCCCACATCCAGGCTCCGAAGCGGAGCGGCAGTGGCGCGCCCTGTGCAAGCGCGTTGCCGTTCTCGTTTAGGAAACAATCGAGGAGCGGAAGTCCTACCGTCACCGCGCCGCCGGCCAAGGATCCGCGAAGCAGCGTCCTGCGGTCGAAGCGCTTCATGGTTCGTCTCCCGTTTCTTCGACGTCTCGGGGACCCGAGGTGGTTCGAAAGCCGTCGCTCATCAAGAGGTCGCGAAGGAGATCGGAGGTTCGATAGCCGGACTCTGCGAAGCTCTGAGCCAAGGCCTCCAGCAGCGGTTCCTCCCCCCGTTCGGGTTCTCGCCCGAGCGCATAGCGGTAGAGGTTGCGGACGAGGCAGGCTCCTAGCGACGGGTGCTCGCTGAGGGCTACGCCGAGCCCGGACGCATCGTCATACGGGACTCCGTCGAGCTGACCACTGGCATCGATGGGCGCGCCATTCTCTTCGTCGCGGTACATGCCGATGGCGTCGAAGTTTTCAAGAGCGAGGCCGATCGGATCCGTGAGTGCGTGGCAGCCCGCGCAGGCATCGTTCGACACATGGGTTTCGAGGCGTTCCCGTGCGGTTCGAAGCTCTCCTGTCGTGTCTTCGACGATGGAGAAGTCGATGTTGGCGGGGGGCGCAGGGACCTCCTGGCACAGCAAGACCTCCCGCACGAAGTTGCCCCGAAGCGTCGCCGAGCTCCTTCCCGGGTGCGCGTGAAGCGCATTGAAGCTGATGTGCGAGAGCAAGCCCACGCGCCCCGAGTCGTCGGGAAACCGGTAAGGCTCCCAACCGCTCGGCGAAGGGACAGGCACCTGGTAGACCACGCCGAGTCGGCGAGTCAGGAACGACTCCGGCGTCGTGAATAGCGCCCGGTAGTCCAAGTCTTGGTCAAGGTGAGAGACGATCGTGCGAAGCGTCTGCTCTTTGGCCTCTTCAACCATCGCCTGTGTGTATGCGGGAAACAACTCGGAATCTTTGCGAACCAGGCCGTCATCGAACTGCCGGAAGTCGTACAGATCCGAGAAGATCGAACGGAGGCCGGTCTCGAGCTTGGGTGATTCGAGGAGACGCTCGAGCTCCGCGGCTAGCCCGGCATCCGTCACGAGATCTCCGCGCTCTGCGGCAGCGAGCAGCTCCTCGTCCGGCGTCGTGTTCCAAAGAAAGTAGCTGAGGCGCGAAGCCATCGAGAGGCTGGTCAAGCGAAGGCGAGAAGGGTCGGAAGGGTCTTCTTCGGACTCCTCCACCCGAAAGAGGAACTCCGGGGAGACCAGCAAGCTCATCAGTGCGAGCTCGAGGCCGCCGTAGAAGCTCGCGAGCTCGCGCGCTCCGGCGTTGGCGATCCCCACTCTTGCATCGACCTCCTCGCTCGATAGCGATCGCCGGAAGAGCTGACGGCCGATTCGCTCGATGAATGGCCGGGCGCAGGCCTGGTCGGGGCCCGTGAGCGAGCTGGGTTGGCATTGCACGAGCGCGTCCCGATGTTCGGGGCCGAGGGCCTGCTCCGCGATGGTCGCGGCGGCGGCCTCGTCCTTCTCACGGCCGGCGGGCGTTACACCGGCAAAGGGCGACCCGACGGCGAGCAGGCCCTCTCGGCGG
>CBDUCC010000041.1:0-15962 GCA_965365555.1 uncultured Myxococcales bacterium
CTTCTCGACGGTCTGTCTCGGCGCGAACGCGCTTCTCGTCGCGGGCTCGGACCCGTTGAAGGAGCGGTACCTGCCGTCCATCGCTTCGGGCGAGCTCACTGCAACCCTCGCGTACGAGGAGAACAACCGCAATCGCGGCGCCGACGCGGTGGAGGCCACCTTCTCCCGGGACGGAGGCGACTACGTTCTTCGAGGCAACAAGCGGTTTGTCGTCGACGGCCACAGCGCCGACCTCCTGATCGTCGCTGCGCGGGCCGAAAAGAGCCGAGGTCCCGAAGGGGTAAGTCTCTTCGCCGTTCCCGCCGATGCCAAGGGGCTTCATCGGGCCTGGACCCCCACGATGGACCAGACCCGGCGCCTCGCCTCGCTCGAGCTCGACCGAGTGAGGTTGCCTGCGGAGGCGCTACTCGGTGAAGAAGGTGGGGGCTGGGCAGCCTGCGAGCGAACCCTCGACCTCGCTCGGATCGCGCTTTCGGCCGAGCAGGTCGGCGGCGCGGAGATGTGCTTGGATACCGCGGTCGAGTACGCGAAGGTTCGCAAGCAGTTCGGGCGTGCAATCGGCTCCTTCCAAGCGATCAAACACAAGTGCGCCGACATGCTCACGATGATCGAGTCGGCCCGCTCCGCCGCCTTCTACGCGAGCGCGCTCGCCGCCCAAGACGAGCCCGACCTGCGCGATGCCGCATCGAGCGCAAAGGCATTCTGCTCGGAGACGTTCTTCCACTGCGCTGCAGAGAACATTCAGATACACGGTGGCATCGGCTTCACCTGGGAGCACCCTGCGCACCTCTACTTCAAACGCGCCAAGGCGGCCGAGGTGCTGCTCGGCGATCCGTCTTTCCACCGCGAGCGAGTCGCGCAACAGATGGGGTTGTGATGGAACTGCAGCTAACCAAAGAAGAAGAAGCGTTCCGCGAGGAGGCCCGCACCTGGCTCGAGGAGCAATTGAGCGGTCCGTTCAAGGATCTTCGGGGACGCGGCGCCTCGGGGGACCAGGACTCATACGTCGAAGAGCGGATCGCCTGGGGCAAAGTGATGGGTGCGGCAGGCTGGAACTGCATCGGCTGGCCCAAGGAATTCGGCGGCCGCGGCTGCAGCATCAAGGAAGAAGCGATCTTCAACGAGGAGTACGTGCGCGCCAACGGACCGGGCAACGTCGGTCACATCGGCGAGACGCTCCTCGGTCCAACCCTAATCCATTTCGGCACCGCCGAGCAGCAGCAGCGCTTTCTTCCTCCAATCGTCGCCGGCGACGAGATCTGGTGTCAGGGCTATTCGGAGCCCGGCGCCGGTTCCGACCTCGCCAACGTGCAGACCAAGGCAACGCTGGTGGGCGACGAATGGATCATCGAAGGGCAGAAGATCTGGACTTCGGGTGCTCAGTATTCCGACTGGTGCTTCGTCATGTGCCGAACGGACCCCGATGCGCCCAAGCACCGCGGCATCAGCTATATCCTCGTTCCGATGAAGCAGGAGGGCATCGAGATACGACCGATCCGTCAGATGGGCGGCAGCGCCGAGTTTGCCGAGGTCTTCTACGATGGCGCCAGAGCCCACAAGGACCACGTCGTGGGCGGCGAAAACAACGGTTGGAAGGTCGGCATGGGCACCTTGGCCTTCGAGCGTGGCGCCTCCACACTGGGTCAGCAGTATCTCTTCCAACAGGAGTTCGAAGAGGTCGTCGAAGCAGCCAAAGCGACCGGAGCTTCCAAAGATCCGCTGATCCGCCAGCGACTCGCCGACGCCTATATCGGGCTCAAAGTGATGCGCGTGAACGCGCTCCGAATGCTCGAGCAACAGGGAGCCGACCTCAGCCGCGAGGCACTGATCAGCAAGCTCTACTGGTCGAACTGGCACCGCGACCTCGGCAAGCTGGCGATGGACATCCTGGGCAACGAGGCCGAGCTGATCGAAAGCGCACCATACGAGCTCACGCGGATGCAAAAGTGGTATCTGTTTGCGCGAGCCGACACCATCTACGCCGGCTCGAACCAGATTCAACGCAACATCATTGGCGAGCGAGGACTCGGCCTTCCAAAGGAGCCACGATGAGCAAGGCACCGACCTACGTGCCCGGGCACCAGTTGCTCGAAGGGAAGAACGTTCTCGTAACGGCAGCCGCGGGCACCGGCATCGGGTTCGCGACCGCCGTTCGGTGCGCCGAGGAAGGCGCTTCGGGCCTGGTGATCAGCGACATTCACGAACGCCGGCTGGGCGAAGCGGCGGACAAGATCGAGGCGGAAACAGGAAAGCGTCCGGGAACGATCCTGTGCAACGTCACGAAGGAGGACGAAGTCCAAGCGATGTTCGACTACGCGGTCTCCGAGATGGGGAACGTAGACATCCTCATGAACAACGCCGGGCTGGGTGGATACGCGAAGCTGGTCGACATGACCGACGAACAGTGGAACCTCGTGCTCGACGTCACCCTCAACGGTTGCTTTCGGTGTACCCGTGCGGCCCTCAAGCACATGATGCCGCGCGGCTCGGGGGCCATCGTGAATAACGCCTCGGTGCTCGGTTGGCGCGCCCAAGAAGGCCAAGCGCACTACGCCGCAGCGAAAGCTGGCGTCATGGCCCTCACCCGTTGCTCGGCGATCGAAGCGGCCGAGGCGAACGTTCGCGTGAATTGCGTATCGCCCTCGTTGGCGATGCACCCGTTTCTCGCAAAGGTCACGCCGCCCGGTCTCCTCGAAGAGCTCCAGGCGCGCGAGGCGTTCGGCCGAGGCGCAGAGCCCTGGGAGATTTCGAACGTGATGGTCTTCCTGGCGAGCGACTACAGCTCCTACATGACGGGCGAAGTCCTGTCCGTTTCGAGCCAGCGCGCATGAATGCTCAGCGCCGAGCGCGATGGGCTTGCCACGCGTCGGAGTGCTGAAGCATCCAGCGCCGGATCAAGGGGGAGAGCAGCCTGGTTGCCGGCCGCGTGATCCGGGATTGACGGCGCAGCTCGGCGATGAACTCGTCGAAGCGGATGCGCTGATAGCCAAGCAGCGACTGACTCTCCACCGTATCCATCCATTCGGTGTAGTACGGGCCCGTGCCGTACGCTTCCGGAGGAAAGCGGCCGACGCCGGCCGCGTCGAACATCTTCTCGTAGAACTCGCGGAAGGTCAGCCGGCAGCCTTGGCCGCCTCCGATCATCAAAGTCTTACCGATCGCTTGCGGCGTTTCGATCGCGCGGACCTGGGCCAGTGCGACGTCCTCGGGATGAACCCACTCGCAGCGCGCATCGGGATTGATGCCGAAGAGCACACGAAAGACGTCGGGGCTGAAGTCGCCCGAGGCAGACTTCGTTCCGACCGAGACGCCAATCCGGAAAATCACGAAAGGAAGGCCCGAGCTCGCGAGCATCTGCTCACACTCGGTCTTGTTCGAGGTGTAGTGGTCCGAGCCAACGGCCGGATCGGAGGCCTTGAACGGAGGACCTCCCGGCTGTCGAGGGCCGCAGACCGAGAGTGTCGACGAAAAGACGATCACGGGAGGTTCCGCTCGCCGTGTCATTGCGTCGAGGATGTTCCTCAGTCCTCCGACGTTCACCGCATGGGCGAGCTCGGGCTCGAGCTCGGAGAGCGGGGCGAGAACGCCAGCATTGTGGATGATCGCGTCGCAGTCTGCGACCCGAGGGACGATGTCTTCGGCCCTTCGAATGTCGCCCCAGGCGATACTGAGACGCCCCTGGAAGGATCGCGCGATCTTGCGGTTCCGCCGGTTGGGAACGTCGAAGGCAGTCACCGAATGCCCCTCGGAGAGCAGACGGGTCAGGCCCTCCTGACCGAGTCGCCCGAACGCTCCTGTGACCAGCACCCGCATACGCGCAGGCTGACCTGCAGCCGAGGCGGCTTCAAATTGAAACGCGTTCCAGTTCCTGATAGAGGCCCCCCATGAAGCTCGGCTTGTCGATTGGGTACGCGGGTCCGCAACTGAACACCACCGTGCAGGACCTCGTGAACATGGAGAAGATCGGCGAGGTCGAGCGACTCGGCTACGACTCGATTTGGACGGCGGAGTCCTGGGGCAACGATGCGGTGACTCCACTCGCCTGGGTTGGCAGTCAGACTTCGAGGATCAAGCTCGGCACTGGAATCATGCAGCTGCCGGGACGCTCGCCTGCGAATGCCGCCATGACGGCGATGACGATGGACACGCTCTCGAACGGACGCTTCATCATGGGGCTCGGCACTTCGGGCCCGCAGGTCGTCGAGGGCTGGCACGGCGTACCGTTCAACAAGTCTCTCACCTGGCTTCGCGAGTACGTGACGATCGTGAAGAAGATCTTCGCGCGCGAGGCGCCTCTCGAGTTCGACGGAGTGCGGTATCAGATCCCCTACCGGGGCGAGGGTTCGAGCGGACAGGGCAAGCCACTCCGAAGCATGATCCGAAGTCGCGCAGACATTCCGGTGTACACCGGATCGATGGCGCCGAAGTCACAAGCGATGTCTGCTGAGCTCGCCGATGGGTGCCTGCTCACGTGCATGCACCCCGAGCGCCCGGAAGTCTTGATGAAGAACTTCAATCAGGGTTTCGAGAAGGCCGGGAACGGCAAGGGGCTCGAGAACTTCGACATCGCCCCGACGGTGACAGTCATCATCGGCGAGGGGGAGCAGGCGATGATGCCTTGCAAGATGCAACTCGCGCTCTACATCGGCGGGATGGGCTCGAAGCAGAAGAACTTCTACAAAGACTATCTGAGTCTCGTCGGGTTCGAAGAGGCCTGCAACAAGATCCAGAGCCTCTTCCTCGAAGGCAAGCGCAACGAGGCGATTGCCGCCGTACCGGACGAGTTGGTCGATGCCCTCTATCTCGTCGGCTCCAAGGACCGAATTCGCGACCGTTTCCAGCGCTGGAAAGACTCGCCGGTTGGGACCATGATGGTCGGCTCTCAGGACATGGAGACGCTCAGGTTCATGGCCGAGCTCAACTCGTGAGGCGAAGATGAAGATCGGAATCGTAGGCGGCACCGGCCGCGAGGGGCGCGGCTTGGCCGTGAGGTGGGCCAAGGCAGGACACGATGTGTTCATCGGGTCGCGGCAAGCGGAGCGCGGCGAGACGAAGGCCAAGGAGTTCTCCGAGGAGTTCGGCGTGACGATTCAGGGATCAGACAACGTGGCGGCGTGCAACCACGGCGAGATCGTCGTCGTGACCGTGCCCTACGGCGCTCACCGGGCAACGTTCGAGTCGATCGCAGATTCGGTAGGCGAGAAGATCATCGTCGACATCACCGTCCCGCTCCAGCCTCCCAAGGTGCGCTCGGTGAATCTTCCCGAAGGCAACGCTGCGGCGCTCGAGGCGCGCAGCTATCTGCCGGAAGGAACACGACTGGTAGCCGCCCTACATCACATCAGCTCCGAGCACCTCAGCGACCCAGAGCACGAGTTCGACTGTGACGTCCTCGTTTGCGGGGACGACAAGGAAGCCCGCGCCGCGGTGATCTCCGTCGTTGCCGACCTCGGTCTTCGTGGCGTCGATGCAGGCGTGCTCAAGAACGCGGTGGCACTCGAGTCGATGACGCCGGTTCTGCTTCACATCAACCGCCGTTACAAGAGCGTGGGCTCGGGGATCCGAATCACGGGCATTCCGGAGTCGGAATGACCGATGGCGGACCGAGCACGAGCGGCTATCGGGTCGGCTCGGAGCTCCTGGTCCGCTCGGTGCCCGGTGTCCCCACGGTGGAGCGCGGCGCGGACCTCGGCGAGGTCATCGTGGAGGCCCTGAAGGCTGCCGACATGCCCCTGGCGAACCACGATGTCATCGTGATCGCGAGCAAGGTGGTGTCCCGCGCGGAAGACTGCTTCGTCGACCTCGGGGCCCTCGAGCCCGGACCCGAAGCACTGAGGCTCGCCGCCGAGGTCGACAAGGATCCCCGCTTGGTCGAGCTGATCCTCCAGGAAAGCTCGGCGGTATCGCGGAAGGTGAACGGCGCGCTCATCGTTCGACATCGCCTCGGCTTCGTTTCGGCCAATGCAGGCATCGATGCAAGCAATGCCACACCGTCGGAGGCCGCCGACGGAACCGGCCCTTGGGTGCTCACCTTGCCCGAGGATCCGGATCGTTCCGCAGCTCGCATTTGCGATCGTCTCTCGGCCTGGTCGGACGCGCGTGTGGCGGTGCTCATCACCGACTCCTGGGGCAGGCCGTTTCGACGCGGCACCGTCGGGTTCGCACTCGGTGTTTCCGGGTTGCCTCCGCTCTGGGACCGACGTGGGGCCCGCGACCGTCACGGGCGCGAGCTCGAGGCAACGGACTCCGCCATCGCCGATTCGATCGCGGCGGCTGCGGACCTTGTCGCAGGACAGGCCGCCGAGAGCCGCCCGGTCACGCTGGTCCGCGGCATCGAGTTCGATCCGTCCGAAGTAGGCGCGGTCGCGCTGCTGCGGGACCCGGAACAGGATCTGTACGCGTGACCGAGTGGCCCAAGGGGTCGGTGGTCGCACTCGCAGGAGGGGTCGGCGGTGCCCGGCTCGTCGATGGACTCGACCGCGTACTGCCGGGCGGAGCCCTGCGCATCGTGGTGAATACCGGTGACGACTTCCGGCATTGGGGACTCCACATCAGCCCAGACCTCGATACCGTGATGTACACCCTCGCCGGCTTGTCGCCACAGGATCGCGGATGGGGCATCGAAGGGGACACGTTTCACACGCTCGCAGAGGCAGAGCGCAGGGGCGAGGAGAGTTGGTTTCGCTTGGGTGACCGCGATCTGGTCACGCACCTGCGCCGCTCCGAAGCGCTCGCTCGCGGGCAGTCGCTGACCGAGGCAACGCAGCGAATTTGCCGCTCTCTCGGCGTCGAGCGTGAACTACTTCCCATGAGTGATCGGCCGCGACCCACACGAGTCCGGACGCGCGACCAAAAGACCCTGTCGTTCCAGGACTGGCTCGTGCGCGCTCGTGCAGCGCCGGCGGTGGAAGCGATCGACCTCGGAGACCCAGAACCTGCCGCCCGGTCGGCTTTGGCGGCGCTCGCCGAGGCAACGCTCGTGGTGATCTGTCCGTCGAATCCCTTCGTCTCGATCGAACCCATCCTCGCCCTCGAGGGGGTCCGCGACGCGCTCGGGGGCACGAACACGA
Organism: uncultured Myxococcales bacterium; assembly: GCA_965365555.1. Taxonomy (GTDB): domain Bacteria; phylum Myxococcota_A; class Polyangia; order Polyangiales; family Houyiibacteriaceae; genus SG8-38. The sequence continues at coordinate 7,071 of CBDUCC010000041.1, forward strand.
TCGCGGTGAGTCCAATCCTCGGCGGCAGCGCCGTCAAAGGACCCTTGGCGTCCATGATCGCAGAGCTGCTAGACGTGCCCGCCTCCGCCGAGGCCGTCGCAAAGCGCTACGACGGCCTGATCGACGCCTACGTGGTGCACAACGGAGATGCATTCGACGCGCCCTACCCGGTGCTCGAGACGAACATCCTGATCCCATCTACCGAAGATCGGGTACGATTGGCGCGCGAAGTGCTCGACTTCGCGAGAGAGCGCGAATGAGCTGCTGGGCGCTAATACCATTCAAAGGCTTCGACCGCGGCAAGTCTCGGCTTGCGACCGTGCTCGACGCGAGGGAGCGAGCTGCGCTGACTCGGGAGCTGTTCGACCACGTGGTCCACGTGCTCCGAAAGAGTCCGAGCGTCGACGGAGTCGCAGTCGTCAGCGACTCGCACGATGCACGAGAGCATGCGCGGGGGCTCGGACTCATGGTGATCGAGGACCCCCCCGAAAGCCGGGGCCTCGCCGACGTCGTGGACTCCGCCCTCGAAGAGCTCGAGCGTCGAGGCGCGACTCGTGCGCTGGTGTGCATGAGTGACCTTCCCGAGCTCAGCGTCGAAGACATCGAGCGAGTGGCGCGTCAGCTCGAGGAGAGCGACGTCGTGCTCGTGCCCGACCTGCTGCAGCAGGGAACCAACCTCGTCGCGCTTCAGCCGCCGTCCATCATGGCAAGCTGCTTCGGCCACGAAGACAGTTTGGTGCGGCATCGAGCGCGAGCGAGCGAGCTCGGCCTCACCGTTCGCGTTCAGTTTCTGAGCGGCGTCAGCTTCGATGTGGATCGCCCAGGTGACCTTGAACGCCTGCGAAGCCGTTAGTGGCTGACCACTCGCAAGCCGCGGGGCTCGTAGTGGAATCGTGGGTCTTGCGTCAGTGCGTCGTAGGAGCCGAAAACCGAGTCCGAATCGACCACGCCATCGAGCGGTTCGATCGGATCATCGGCCGGATCGGCCGTGAACTCACGGATCGTTTGGTACGCTGTCGTTCGCTGGACGGGAAGACGGCCGGCGTCCCGAATGACACGCCTCAGCGTCGCCGGGGTCATCAACTGGCCGTGGCGTGCTCCGGCAGCCGTCGATATGCTCTCGTTCATCAGCGTGCCGCCGAGATCGTTCACCCCGCAGCTCAGGAGCAGCTGGGAGGTGCGGAGGCCCTCTTTCACCCAGGATGCCTGGAGGTTCGGGATATCGCGCCCGAGCATGAGCCGTGCGATCGCATAGAGGCGAACCACGTCGTCGCCGGTGGGCCCCGGCCGAACTCCTTCGACTTCGTGTTTGGCGAACAACGGCGCTTCCTCGTGGACGAACGAAAGCGGGACGAACTCGGTAAAGCCTTTGGTCTCTCGCTGAACGCGTCGCAGCAGGTCCATGTGGCGCATTCGATCCTCGATGCTCTCCACGTGTCCAAACATCATGGTGGACGTGGTTGGAATGCCGAGTTGATGCGCAGCCGTGATCACATGGACCCACTCACTCGTCGTGATGCGTGTCGGCGAAATCGTCTTCCGAAGGCGGTCATCCAAGATCTCGGCCGAGGTACCCGGCAGCGACCCGAGCCCCGCCTCCTTGAGCTCGCCGAGATACACCTCGAATGGAACTCGTTTGAGCGATGCGCCGAACTTCACTTCCTCCGGCGAGAAGGCATGGATGTGAATCTCTGGGACCGCCTCTTTCACGACGCGGCATAGGTCGATGTAGCTGTCGCCGCTGAGATTCGGGGACAGGCCGGCTTGGAGGCACACCTCGGTCGCACCCATCTCCCAAGCCTGATGCACTCGGCGTGCGATCTCTTCGTGCGGCAGGAAGTATCCCTGCTCGGAGCGAACGGTGCGGGCGAAGGCGCAGAACCTACAGTTCTTGATGCACACGTTCGTGAAATTGATGTTTCGATTGACGACGTAGCTGACGGCACCGCCAACCTGTTCTTGGCGAAGTGCGTCCGCGACCAAACAGAGCGCATGGAGGTCGGTTCCGCGCGCCTCGCTCAGGGCGACGCCGTCGGCGATCGATACCTCGTCGCCGCCGAGACTCCTCTCGAGGATGCTGCGCACGGCCGAGGAGACATCGTCCAAACAGGATTCGAGAGCATGAGTCATGACGTGGCGAGCTCCGCGTGAAGTCGTTCGACCTTCGGACGGAGCGATGGATCGATGAACCCGGACTCCCGAAGATGGGAAGCGTATACCGGCAAGCGAGGCCGAAGTCGAAACCCTTCGGCAGCGCAGGCTTCTCCAAGCCGGTCGAGGTACGGCCAGGGATGCTGCGGGTTGATGTAGTCCGGGCTTACCGGTGAGATTCCCCCGAAGTCGTTGATCCCCGCACGAATCAGCGTGGACACGGAGGCCGGACTGAGGTTCGGAGGCGCCTGGACACTGGTATCGTCGTCGAGCACGAGCCGAGCCATCGCGACGGTAGCGGCCAGCTCGGACGCACTCGGCTCGGAGGCCAGGCCCATCGGCGTCTCGGGGTGAGCGCGAAAGTTCTGAATGATGACCTCCCCAATGTGCCCATGCGCCCGATGGAGTCCGCGAATGGTGAGAATTGTATCGATCCGCTCCTCGACGGTCTCTCCGATACCGATCAGCAGTCCGGAGGTGAATGGGATCTTGAGCTCGCCGGCCTCGGCGGTCATCCGAATGCGCTTGCTCGGCCGCTTATCCGGCGCCCGGTGGTGGGGCATTCCTCTGTCGCAAAGCCGCTCGCTCACGTTCTCGAGCATCAAGCCAAGACTCACGTTGACCGGCCGAAGTCGAATCATGTCCTCACGGCTCAGGATTCCGGCGTTGGTGTGGGGAAGCAGCCCGACCGAAATCGCCTCCTCCGCGGCCCAGCGAAGATAGTCGACCGTCGTCTCGTGACCCCAGGAACGAAGGAGTGCGCGGTACTCCCGAAAACCAGTCTCCGGCGTGTCGCCCAGACAGAAGAGGGCTTCGACACAGCCCTGCTCACGTGCCCGGTGAAGCCAGGACCGGATCTCGTCGGGGCTCATCGTCCACTCGCCAGGATCGCCGGGTGAACGACGAAACGAACAGTAGTCGCATCGATTGCGGCAGAGGTTGGTAATCGGAAGAAACACCTTCGGCGAGTAGGTCAGTGTGGAACCGAAAACTCGATCTCGACGCTTCCGCGCGGCCTCGCAAAGCGCTTCCGTATCGAACGCGGCGAGTCCGTAGGCTTCATCCTCGGTGACGGGACCGAGACGCGCGCGCTCCAGAACCGGCGAAGGTTGGCTCATTGCATTTTGGCGATGACGTCGTCCGCGAAACGCTTCAGTCCGTCGAGCCGGCCCTCGAGCGTGCCGCCGACCATGGGGGTTCCGTACATCAGCCAAGGCACCGTGATGATGTCGGTGATCCCCGCATCTTCGAGACGCTTGTACCCGTCCGCGTCCCAGACGTCGGTGACCACGGCCTGGTACTCCATCGGCAGGTGATCGCGGCCGTACTCTTTTCGGTACGATTCGATCTGAGCGACGAGCTCGAGCAGCTTCTTCGAGGGGAGCATCGCGGAAGACCAGCCGTCGCCGTACTTGGCCGCGCGACGAAGACCCGGCTTGCTGTGGCCGCCGATGTAGATCGGAATCGGCTTGGAGGGTGCCGGGCTCATCTGAATCTTTCCGAACTCGTAGTGCTCGCCATGATACTCGACCATACCGCCACCCCAGATCAAGCGAAGGATCTCGAGGCACTCATCCATCCGCTTGCCGCGAGTCTCGAACTCCGTGCCGCACCACTTGAACTCTTCGGGAAGCCAGCCGAGCCCGGCACCGAATCCGAATCGGTTATTCGAAAGCGCTGCAAGCGATCCAACCTGACGCGCCATGAGCACCGGATGCCTGACCGGAAGCTTCACGACGCTCGTGTAGAAGAAGATCGACTCGGTAGCGGCTGCCATTGCGGCGGCGCCGACGATCGGCTCGATCCAGGGAGTCTCGCCGTCCCACATTCGGCTTCCGTCTTGCGTGTACGGGTACGGTTTGCTGACCTCCTCGGAAAAGAAGATCGAATCCGGCAAGACGATGGCGTGATAGCCGAGCTTCTCGGCCTCCTGAGCGACGGGGATGTAGTGCTCGGGCGGCGCCATGGCGATCGAAGCGCTGAATTTCATCGGGCGGAGCGTAGCATAGGCCCGGATGCAGCAAAGCCGGGTTTAGGGGCGCAAACGCCGGTCGCCGAGGTCGTGCTCGAGAACCGAGAACAGGCCGGCCGCCCTCCGTGCCTTCGCTCTGCGCGGGCGTAGCTCAGGCCCGATCGCGAGGGATGCGCGTACCGATGACGCGCGTGACGTTGAGCCAAGCCAGCATTCGCGCCGAAAGCAGTGGCTTGCCGGTGTTCATGAGTGCCACGCTGATGTCGCGATCCGGATCCGCCCAGCCAAGCACGTTGGTGAAGCCGAGATGACCGTAGGCGCTTGCGGTCTGCGGCCCGAAAAAGCCGAACGAGCGAAGACCGAGCATGAACCCCATCGAAAGCGGGATCGGCATCATGAGCACCCGGTCGACCTGTCCGGTGACCTGAGGCTCGGTCGCTCTCGCGACGGTGCGCGGATCGAACACGCGGGTATCTTCGTAGGTTCCACCGCAGAGGAGAGTCTCGAAGAAACGAGCGATCTCTTCCGGGGTCGCGATCAGGTTGGCCGCGGGCACGACGGCGGTTCGGAATCGAGGGTCGTTCCCCAAGTCGACGAGCTCGCGCATGGAGGCTCCGAAGGCGATTTTGACCAGGTTCTTGTAGGGCCAAGTCGGCGTTGGACCGCTGAACGCGTCCACGGCAACTCGATCGAGCTCACTCGCGGGAACTCCGTAACGGAAGTGCTTCATCTTGAGCGGGCGTCGAATGCGCTCGTCCAGGAACTGCTGGATGTCCTTCCCCGTCACTCGACGAACGACTTCGCCGAGAATGAATCCGCTCGTGACGGCCTGATAGGCCTGAACGCTGCCGGGCCGGTGCGTCGGCTCGAGCTCGCAAAAGGCCCGCACGATCTCCTCAGGCTTCGACAGAAGATCCAGGTCGATCGCTTCCTCGGGCGTTGCAGGTATGCCGGCACGATGTGTCAACACGTCGCGAATCGTGATGCTGTGCTTCCGTTTCTTCGCGAACTCTGGGATGAACGTGGCCACGGGCTCGTCGACGTGAAGCTGCTCATCCTGCTGAAGGAGGTGAATGAGCATCGCCGTGACGCTCTTGGATCCGGAGAAGAAGTTGTAGAGCGTGTCGGGCGTCGCCTTCACGAGTGGGGTGCCCTCCGGATCGCCCGGCGCGTTTCCTCTGGCATGCCCGATGGCCCGGTCGACGATGATCTCGCCGCGGCGACGGATGCAGAGCGCGATCGCCGGGTGAAGCCCGGTCTGATAGAAGCGCACCACGGCGCCCCAGATCGCCTCGACATCCGCCGTGGTCAGCCCGACTCCGCGCGGATCGGTCTCCCGGTGGCTCTTGCTCGTCACCTCGGCGGGGTCAAACGTCCGAACCTTGACCGGCATGAGGTCCCCGAGGCGAGGTCGCGGCATTAGGTGCCTCGCTGGTATCCGAGGTTCGGCTGCAGCCATCGCTCCGCCTCCTCGATCGAGATGCTCTTGCGAGCGGCGTAGTCTCGCACCTGCGCCCGGTCGATCGGGCCCACGGCAAAATAGCGAGACTCCGGGTGACCAAGATAGATCCCGCTGACGCTGGCCGCAGGATTCATCGCGAAATGCTCCGTCAAAGAGATGCCGATATCGTCGGCACGGAGCAGCTCCCACAGGGTTCGCTTCTCGGTATGGTCGGGGCAGGCCGGATACCCGAACGCGGGCCGAATGCCACGGTACTTCTCGGCGATCAGCTCTTCGTTGCTATAGGCGTCATCCGGCTCGTAGCCCCATTCACGTCGCGCCCGGGCGTGAAGGAGCTCGGCGAACGCCTCGGCCAATCGGTCCGCCAGAGCCTTGACCATGATCGAACTGTAGTCGTCGTGGTCCTTTTCGAACTCCGCGGCGAGCTCATCGGCCCCGAGCCCCGTCGTCACGGCAAAGGCGCCAATGTGGTCTTCGAGGCCAGGAGCGAGGGGCGCGACGAAATCCGACAAACAAAAGTACGGCTGCTCGTTTGGCTTCACCGCTTGCTGACGAAGCATGTGGAATCGAAGAAGCTCGGTGGTACGGGCCTCGTCGTCCCAGACCACGATGTCATCCCCGTCACTGTTCGCCGGCCAGAAGCCATACACCGCTTTGGGTCTGAGAAGCTTCTCCGAGACGATGCGGCCGAGAAGCTCTTGGCCGTGCTGATAGAGCTCCCGAGCTGCCTCGCCGTACTTCCCGTGATCGAGGATCTTCGGGAACTTCCCTTTGAGGTCCCATGCGGAGAAGAAGAAGGTCCAATCGATATACTCGGCGATCTGCTCGAGGCTGATGTCCTCGATGATGCGACGGCCTCGAAATTCTGGCGCTGGGACGTCGTCCGCCCTCCAATCGATCGGAGCTGCATTCTCCCGAGCGATCTCCAGCGAGATCAACTCCCGATTCTGGCGATGCTCGAATAGCTTGCGGGATTTCTCCTGCTCGCTCCGATTCTTCTCGTCGAAGGCGGGACGCCGGTCTTCGCTCAGCAGGCTCGAAACGACGTTCACGACGCGCGAGGCGTCGAGGACGTGCACCGTGCTACCGCCGTACATGGGTGCGATCTTCACTGCGGTGTGCGCGCGACTCGTCGTTGCGCCTCCGATTAGCAGAGGCCTGTCGAAGCCTCGCCTCTGCATCTCCGAGGCGACGTACACCATCTCGTCGAGGGACGGTGTGATCAGGCCGCTGAGTCCAACGATGTCACAACCTTCGGCTTCCGCTGCGTCTAGGATTCGGTCGGCCGGAACCATCACGCCCAGGTCGACGACCTCGTAGTTGTTGCAGCCGAGCACGACGCCCACGATGTTCTTGCCGATGTCATGGACATCGCCCTTGACCGTCGCGAGGAGCACCTTGCCTTGGGTCGAGCCCTCGGCCTTCTCCTCTTCCATGAAGGGCTCCAGATGCGCCACCGCCTTCTTCATCACGCGTGCACTCTTGACGACCTGCGGAAGAAACATCTTGCCCGAGCCGAAAAGATCGCCGACGACCGACATCCCACTCATCAAGGGGCCCTCGATCACGTCGAGCGGCCGTTCGTATTTCTGTCGAGCCTCTTCGGCGTCGGCGACTACGAACTCCACCACACCGTTGACCAGCGCGTGCTCGAGGCGCTTCTCGACGGGGGCCTCGCGCCACGAGAGATCGTGGATCTGACGCTTGCCCTTCCCCTTGACGGTCTCGGCAAGCGTCACGAGTCTCTCGGTCGCGTCGTCTCGGCGACTGAAGAGCACATCCTCGACGTGTTCGAGCAGCTCCTTCGGGATCTCCTCGTAGACCTCGAGCTGTCCGGCGTTCACGATGCCCATGTCCATGCCTGCAGTGATCGCGTGGTAGAGAAAGGCCGAGTGCATCGCCTCGCGAACGCGATTGTTTCCGCGGAACGAGAAGCTCAAATTGCTGACTCCACCGCTCACGAGGGCCCCGGGGCACCGCTCTTTGATCTGGCGAGTCGCTTCGATGAAGTTGATCGCGTACTGGTTGTGTTCCTCGATACCCGTCGCTACAGCGAAGACGTTTGGATCGAACACGATGTCGGTAGGGTCGAAGCCGGCCTTCTCGACGAGCAGGTCGTACGCGCGAGCGCAAATCTCGACCTTGCGCTCGATGGTGTCCGCTTGGCCTTGTTCGTCGAATGCCATCACCACGGCGCCAGCGCCGTAGCCTCGGACCAGGCTCGCTCGCTCGAGAAACTCGTCTTCGCCTTCTTTGAGGCTGATCGAGTTGACGATCGACTTCCCCTGTACGCACTTGAGGCCGGCTTCGAGCACGCTCCATTTGGAGCTATCGATCATGATCGGGACGCGCGAGATCTCGGGCTCCGAGCCGATCAGCTTGAGGAAGGTGGTCATGGCCTCGGCCGAATCGAGCATCCCCTCATCCATGTTGATGTCGATGATGTTCGCGCCATTTCGAACCTGCTGGAGCGCCACCGACACGGCCTCCGGGTAGTTCCCCTCGGTGATCAGCTTTCGGAACTTGGCCGAACCGGTGACGTTCGTTCGTTCGCCGACGACGATGAAGCTCGATTCCGGGCGAATCACGAGGGTTTCGAGCCCGCTGAACCGGGGATAATGCGTCGTCGCCGTCGGCTTGGGACGAGGTGCCAAACCGGCGACCGCCTCCGCCACCGAACGGATGTGGTCCGGGGTCGTGCCGCAGCAGCCTCCGATCAGGTTGACCATTCCGTCGGTCGCGAACTCGCGAAGAAGCGCTGCCATCTCCTCGGGGCTCTGATCATAGCCGCCAAACGCGTTCGGAAGTCCTGCGTTCGGATAGCAGTGCACGTAGCAGTCCGCGATGCCGGCAAGCTCCTTGAGGAACGGACGCATTTCGGCAGCCCCGAGAGAGCAGTTGATGCCGACGGCGAGCGGTCGGGCGTGTTCGATCGAGGTGTAGAAGGCCTCGACGGTCTGACCGGAGAGCGTTCGCCCGCTCTTGTCGACGATGGTGACCGAAAGAATGATCGGTAGCCGGACGCTCTTCTCCTCGAATACTTCGTCGATGGCTCGGAGCGCCGCCTTCGCGTTCAGCGTATCGAAGATGGTTTCGACCAAGAGCAGATCGCTGCCGCCGTCGATGAGTCCCCGCACCTGCTCGGCGTAGGCTTCGCGCGCTTCGTCGAAGCTGAGCGCGCGGAACCCTGGATCATTGACGTCGGGACTGAGGCTCAGCGTCTTGTTCAGCGGCCCGATGGCGCCGACAACGAAGCAGGGCCGGTCTGATCGGCTGGATGTCGCCTCTTTGGCGAGCCGCGCGGCCT
>CBDUCC010000042.1:0-15905 GCA_965365555.1 uncultured Myxococcales bacterium
GTACCGCCGGTGAAAGACTGGATCTCGTGAGACAGCTGCGACGTCCCGTCGGCGGACGTGAACAGGATGTCGTCGCCGTCGGCCTGAGCAAATGCCGCCAGCTCCGCGTCGGACATCAGATCGATCAACACGGGAAAGTCGGTCAGATTACCCTCCACCTGGCTGCCGTCGATGACGATCTCTTTCCGGTACAGCCAGTTGCTGTCGAACCAGTCGGCGATGACCGGCGCGTAGGTCACCGTCGCAGTGACGGTCAGCGTCACGACGGCGATGTTCGAGTCGAGCGTGCCGTCGTTCGTGCGATACGAGAACGTGTCGGTTCCGGACCAGCCCGCGGTCGGCGTGTAGTCGAACGAGCCGTCGGGGTTCAGCGTGAACGCCGCGGCATTCGCCGGACCGTTGACGAGTGTGAAAGAGCAAGCGACCGGCAACTACGCGGTCGCCATGGCGGCGCGAGGCTTCGTCACTCTCAGCTTCGATCACCGCCATTTTGGCGAGAGTGAGGGAACCCCCCGGCAGTACGTGCACCCCGCACGTAAGGTCGAGGATTTCCGAGCCGCATTCGGCTTTCTCGAGCAGCGATCCGAGGTCGATCCCTCCCGCATTGGAGCGGTCGGGATCTGCACGGGGGCCGGGTATCTCGCTCCCGTCGTTGCCGGCGACGATCGAGTCAAGGCCTGGGGAGCCGTTGCGGGCTTCTTCCATGATGCGATGCAAGAACGGGAGCGGCTCGGCGAGCGGTACGAGCCGACGCTCGAGCGAGCGATCCAAGCTCGCGAGCACTTCGAGGATTTCGGCGAGGCCTACACGGTCCCCGCGTTCGGAGCCGGGGAAGCTGGCACGCCCCTGGCGGAGGCGAGTGAGTATTACGCGAGCTCACGCGGTCGCGCGCCGAACTACAAGAACGAATTCGCGATCATGTCGAGAGAGCACACGATTCCTTGGGATGCGCAGTCCGCGGCCTACGACATCACGGTGCCCACCCTCGTGGTCCACTCCGAGAACGCCCTCGCTCCCGAGCTCGCACGCAAGTTCTTCACGTCACTTGGCGGGAAGAAAGAGCAGGTATGGGTCGAGTCGAAGGGCCACATCGATTTCTACGATCAGCCAGAGCACGTGAACATCGTGTCGGACCATTTGGCGAGGCACTTCCGAGCGCATCTGTGAGCCGACCCTTCGTGCACACGATGCGGGTGCGATTCCGCGATACCGACGTGCAGGGTCACGTCTATTTCGGGAACTACTTCGAGTTCTGTGACGAAGGACTCAGCGCTTACATGCGTGCCATCGGCATGCCCTGGCAGAAGCTCGTGGAGGGGGGAACCGACCTCTTTTACGCGAGTGCTTCCTGCGACTATCTCGGCAGCGCGAGGTTCGAGGATCTCATTCAGATCGAGGTCCAGGTTTCGAAGATCGGGACCACCAGCATCACGAGCTCGTTCGTGATTCGAAACGAAGCCGGGGAAGTTCTCGCGAAAGCCACGCTGGTGAGCGTCTGTGTCGATCCGTCCACCCGCAGCAAGATACCGGTGCCCCAGGCGTTCCGAGAGGCAGTGGCGAGCTTCGGGGCGAACTGACCCTCCGTTCGTATGCTCAAAAGGTGACACGAATGTAACAGAAGCGAGCCCCCCGCTGCTGGTTCGTCGGTTTCGCTTGATCTACCTTCCCCTGCCATGACCCGCTTCACTCCGATCTTCGCTGTCCTTGCAGGGCTGCTCATCGCCGCCGGTTGCGGAGACAGCGGCAGGCCTCCAGGGGAGGCAGGAAGTGACAGCCCGTATGTGGGCGGTCCCTGCATGAACGGCAGCGAATGTGAATTTCGCCTCTGCCAGGACGGGCCCCAGACGCCCGGCGGTGTTTGCACGATCTCTTGCGGAGATTCAGGGAACTGCTCGTCGGGCTCCTCATGCGTCGTCCTCGATGCCGGGTGGCTTTGCATGGTCGACTGCACCTCCGACACCGATTGCCGCACCGACTACAGCTGTCAGGAGCTCACCTCGGCTCCGCCCCCTTCCGATGAGGGGACGGAGCCTACTTCGACCTCGGTTTGCGTGGGCGCGGCGTCTTCGTAGCCGCTCGACTCAAAACGCGATCCCGTTGAGGGCATGCCGAAGCATCACTCGATCGGGTGTCGCGAACGCGTCGTAAAAGGTGACCAGGACGCCAACCAAGGCTTCCCAGGGGCTCAGGGTGAACGTCCCATCGGGCCATTGGATCGCATCTGCGATTCGGTCGATGTGCGTGACGAGCTCTGCTTCTCTGATTTGTACAGTCATGGCTACTTCCTTCGTTGGTTCATGCTGCTTGCTTCCGATGCTCGACGGCATCGATGAAGCGCACAGCGGAGTCTTTTACGTCTTCGTCTCGGAGGATTCGTTGATGACCGAGGCCCACCGTGACGATCAGCTCGGCGCTCGGCCAGGCCGAAGCAATGCGACGGCCGACGTTCACAGGCACTTCCTTGTCCTGCTCGTCGTGGATCACGAGTAAGGGAAGCTGCATCGAGGGCGCGATCGCCAGCGCCTGCATCTCCTCCATCGGGACTCCGAGTCGTCGCTCGACTCGACGCTTGACGCGTGCTCGCACATCGTCGTTGATGCCGAGCGCAGAGCCGAAGATCTTCAAGAACTCGCGAGGGTCTGCCGGAGGCGAGACGAAGACCAGTCGCTCGGCCCGCATCCCATAGGCGAGGGCGAATGTCGTCGCCGCGCCGCCGAGGGAATGCGCGACGATGCCGTAGACCCCGCCGAGCTCATCGACGACTTGACGGATGCAGTTCGCAAGCTCGGGTAGGGAACTCTCGCGCCCCTCCGAGTCGCCATGTCCGAGTGAGTCGAACGCGACCACCCGGTATCCTCGCTCGACGAGCGGCTTCACGAACCCTCCGAGCTGGGTGGCCCGGCCGTTCCAGCCGTGTACCAGGAGAACCGTCGGTCCTTCACCCCAGGACCAGAGCTGCATCCCAGCGAGGCTCCAGCTCGTGGCGCCCTGCAGCACGTCTCGCTCCCCAGCCTTTGGCGTGGAGCGCCGGGTGCTGCGAAACATGCGCGCGGCCACCGCCGAAGTGAGTCCGGGAGCCAGACGGCTCGCGTTGGCGAAGCTCATCCGCAGGAACGGAGGAGCCGCTGCAGCAACACGAACGTTCGTGCTTTTTTCTTGTGAATCGGATGGTGCGGTCGTGGCAAGAGTCATGGGTCGTTCCTTTCAGTGGGCTCGGGTCACTGGGCTCGAGCGAGCAGCCCTTCGAACATCTCGCGGGCATGCTTCTCGGCGTTGGGGTCGCCGACTAGGCGCCCGAAATGATGGTAGGCGGCGGTCACGGCTCCAAGCTCGAAGACGAACTGGTCGACGTCGAGATCTTCGCGAAGCTCGCCTTCCTCGATCGCCATCCGTGTCGAGCGAGCCAGCATGTTCTGCTGTTCCCGCTGGATGGCGACCAGGTAGTCGCGGGCAGGGCCGGGCTGATCGTCGAGCTCGGCCGATACCGCGTAGAAGATGCAGCCGCCTGGAAGATCGTCCTCCCACTCGTTGAGCGTGCGTTCGACGACGGTGCGGAGTCGCGCCAGGCCTCGAGGCTGCTTGAACGACGGCCGCACGACGACCTCGATGTAGCGCCGCCTCGCTTCTTCGAGCACCTGAAGCTGCAGCTGTTCCTTGGACTTGAAGTGGGCGAAAAGCCCGCTCTTACTCATTCCTGTCGCGGACGCGAGTGCACCGATGGTCAGCTTGTCCAGCCCCACGGTGCTCACCAGCTGGAGCGCTTCCTCGACGATGGCTTGCCTGGTGTCTTCGCCCTTGGTCATGAGGAAAAAATAGCACGATCGTTCGTGCGGTCAAGAGTTGCGTCCAAAATTCGTACTTGTCGAGTGTTTCCGAACGCTTCCAGGTCGCGAACCCGGCTCGACGCAGCCGTTTTCAAAGGATTTGGAAAAATTTCACTGCTCGTCTAAACATTCCTGGCGAGGCGGCGTCGCATGGCTATGCGCTTAGCCCACTTGAGGGGATGGTATTCGGAGAGCATGGCATGGTGGTGAACAAGGTCCTCGGTACGTCCCTGGCGCTTCTCTTGATCGCGGGCGCCTCGCTGACGTCACTCCGGTCCGGCGCGCAGGTCGACAACGACCCGGCGAAGAACAACACGGTCACCCTCCAGATCACCGGCATCCGGGAGGCGAAAGGACGCGTGGCCTGTGCTCTGTTCTGGCAGAACAAGGGCTTTCCGAGAAAGCACCGGCGCGCTCTGCGGCGAACCTGGGTGGACGCTGACGGCGAATCCGTCACCTGTGTGTTCAAGCGGACCGGCCTCGGAGAGTATGCCGCCTCGGTGTTCCTCGACATCAACGAGAACGGTAAGCTGGACACGAACGCAATCGGGAGCCCCAAAGAGCCCTGGGGCGTCTCGAAGAACGTGACTTCGAAGAGACAAGGCCCCGAGATCTACAAGGAAGCGAAGTTCGACTACGAAGGTGGACCGCTGACCATGCAGATCGAGCTCATCTACGAGGATTGAGTCAAGCGAGGCTCAGATGAAAATGATCTGAGCGCCTTCGCTCATGTCCATGAAGTCCATTGCCGTGAGAACGTCTTTGACCTGTGGTACCAGGTCATCCTTGGACAGCTTGAACATGTCGAGCGCCATCTGACAGCCGTAGAGGTCGGCGCCTGCGTCGTCGAGCATCTCGATGAACTCGCGGATGGGTGGGATGTCGAGCCGCTCCATCTCCTTGCGCATCTGTGCCGTCGCCAGTGCTTCGACGCCGGGAAGTCCCGCGATCATCGCCGGGATCGGCGCCGACGGATTACCGACGAGATTTAGATGAAGATGATCGATCTTCTTCTTGTTCACGATGTCGAGGCCCCAGAACGTGAAGAACAGGCGCGCATCGACACCTGCCATGCGGGCGGCGTTCGCGAGGATCAGGCCTGGATAGGCCATGTCGAAGCTCCCCTTCGAGCAGATCACGCTGAGGCTTCTCTTCTTGGTGGTTTCTTCGGTCATTTCGACGTACTCCCTCTGGGCTTCAAAGGCACGATTTGGGTTTGGGAATGCCAGCGATCTTCGCGATCAGCTTCGCTGGGCCGTCGGGGAACAGCTTGTAGATGGATTTGATCGGGGTCTCCGACCGCTTGCTGATCTTACGCAGGCCCGGGCTCGAACCCGACTCCTCTTCGATCGCACGAGCTGCGTTGAGCACACGCCAGTGCTCGTCTCCGAGATCGAGCCCGAACTCTTTGGCCAACTCGTTGGCGAGCTCCTGCGACCAGTCGGCCTTGTTGGTGAGATAGCCTTCGGCATCGGTTGGTACAGCTGCCGTCATCATTGTCCTCCTAGCTCCGCGGCGGCGGATAGTTGCTTGCCCGCCAACGACATCGTGGGCGGAAAGGGAAGGGGGCGAGCGGGCAGCAAAGCGTTCCAATAGACCCATCGAAACGCGAGCTTCGCCCAGTGGTTGCGACGTGCCTCTTTCAGCAGGGGCAGCGGTCCGATGCCCGGAAATGGGAACTGTCCGGGCAGCGGCTCGGTCTCGTAGTTGAAGTCGATCAGCATCGCCTTGCCAAAGCCCGTCTCGACGAAACAGTTCGAGTGTCCGTCGAACGTCGGCTCCGGGGCCTTGCCCTCGATGACCCGTTCGATATTCTCGATCAGGAGGTCCGCCTGGAAATGCGCGACCGAGCCTGCCTTCGAGCTTGGGAGGTCCGTGGCGTCACCCATGCAGAAGACCCGCTCTTGCCCTTTGACGGCGAGTGTATGTGGATCGGTCGGCACGAAGCCGAGCTCATCGCCAAGCGCACTGTCTTCGAGAAAACTCGCGCCCGTGTGCGGAGGTACGGTGACGAGCAGGTCGTAGGGGACTTCCCGTTCGTCGTAGGAGCGAATGACGCCGGTCTCGGCGTCGACTTCGCCGGTCATGAACTCCGTTTCCACCTGGATGCCCTTGTCCTCGAGGAGGTAGCCGAGCATCTTCGACGCGAGAGGCTTGGTGAATGCTGCGTCGAGCGGGGTGGCGAAGACGAGCTCGGTCTTGTCCCGGATGCCTCGCTTGGTGAGGTAGGCATCCGCGAGAAAGGTGAACTCCAGCGGCGCCACCGGGCACTTGATCGGCATCTCGACGACGTTGACGACTAGACGGCCACCATCGAAGTCGGCGAGGGCTGCGGCCAGAGCCTTGGCCCCGTCGAGAGAGTAGAAGTCGAAGACCGATCTTCGCCAACCGGTGTCGAGCATGCCGTCGATCATGTCGGGTCGAATCTCGGTGCCCGTGGCGATAATCAGGAAGTCATAGCGAAGGGTAGCGCCGTCCGAGACTTCGACGTGCTGCCTTTCCGTATCGATCCCCCGCACGGCCGTCTGGTGCCAGATGATCCCTTTGCCGAGCGTGGCACCGCGCTCCCGGACGATTCTGGCTTCGGTCTCGTCTCCGAACGGCAAGAACAGCAGTCCGGGCTGATACAGGTGTGTCGTCGAAGGATCCACAACGGCGACTTCCCAGCCACTCGAAAGGTGTCGCCGAAGCTTGTGGGCCATCGCCGTGCCGGCGGTGCCCGCGCCCAAGATGAGTACAGTTTTCATGATGCGGCCTGCTGTTGAATACGCCTGTGCGGATGCAAGCAGCATGCCCAGAACTAAGCGCTGGGATTGGCCTCTCGTGGCGTCTCCTGAGGCGAAAAACGTTCGGACTCCGCCAATTCGATCGCAGGTTTTGCACCCGCACGCACGGCACTCAGAAAACGAAGGGTCCCGTCGAGCATGTTGGCGGTCCGTGGGGAGGGGAAGATGTCGAAGGCATGCTGTGCGCCCCGAAGCTCGGCGTACCTCACCGGGGCCTCCGAGGCTTCGCGCAGCAGGTCAACGAAGACCCGAGCGTCCTCGACGGGAGCGAGGGTGTCGCGGTCGCCATGAATGATCAAAAACGGCGGGGCCTGTGCGTGCACGAGGTCCATGGGCGAGGCTCGTCTGAACTTCTCGGGCTCCCGTTCGAAGAACGCCTTCATGATCAGCGGCTCGAGCATCGTCTTGCGAAATCGACCGTGCATCGTTCCAAGGCGATTGGTGAAATCGTAGACGCCATAGACAGGGATCGCCGCTTGAACCGAGGTGTCTGCCTCTTCGAAGCCGGGCTGATAGTCGGGATCATTGGCCGTCAGTGCCATCATGGCGGTCAAATGCCCGCCGGCCGAGCCGCCCGTCACCGCGATGAAGTCCCTGTCGATTCCATACTCGTCGGCGTGGTCACGGATCCAGCTCAGTGCGCACTTCAGGTCGACCAGGTGGTCAGGCCAGGTCGCGCCCGGGCTCAGACGATAGTTGACGTTGAAGCAGACCCATCCGTTGGCCGCGAGATGCCCGATGAGCGGCCACCCTTGCTCCCGCTTGTCACCGATGATCCAACCGCCACCGTGAATCTGCATGATGGCCGGACGACGGTGGCCGGGCTGACCCGGCATGGCGACGTCGAGCCTCAGACGACGGCCTGCCACCTCGCGGTAGACGATGTCCCGGGCAACTGTCACGCCGCGCCGCCGGAAACGGAAAGGGAGTACCAGCTGCGAGAGCGGCAAGCGGTCTGCGGCATGTGGAGGGTCCAACCCGTCCAATGCCGCATCGAATGCGAGGTGCGTCTTTTGACCAGCGCGAAACAGGACGAGAAGACCGAACCAGGATGCGATCGTGATCCCCATTCCGACCATCCCAGGCCAAGTCGACAGTGCCCCCAGCTGGACGAACACGATTGCCGCGATCGACTGCCAGACGATGTGGTGCAACGATAGCTCCGCGGTGAGCCACGAGCCGAAGAAGCTAGGGACGAACAGTAATGGAACCCGTCGAACCGGGATGAATGCGTTCAGGGTGAACACCGCACCGACAATGCTCAGCGCTAGAAACGCCCAAGCAACGACTGTCTCGCTCAACACCATCGATTCTGGCTTTCTAGCACGATAAGCGATAAACGGTTCACGATGTCGGACCCCGAGCCGTCGTACTCAAGGATTACGCATCTGCCCGAGCGGCCCATCCAGCGCCTCCAGCGGCCGTTGGTAGCGTTCACGCACATCGAGTCGGCAAGCGGTATCGTACTGCTGCTCTGCACGGCAATCGCGCTGATTGCAGCGAACTCTTCCGCGGCCGAAGCGTACGCGGCCTTCTGGAATCAGGAGCTTCGCCTGGCCGTGGGAGACTTCGAGCTCGCGTACCCGCTTTGGTACTGGGTCAATGATGGCCTGATGCCGATCTTCTTCTTCGTGATCGGTCTCGAGATTAAGCGAGAGCTCGTGATCGGCGAACTCAGCGACCCGAAGAAGGTCGTCCTTCCGGTCGCGGCAGCGCTCGGAGGCGTGGCGGTCCCGGTTGCGGTCTATCTGGCGTTGCAGGGGGGGCAAGTAGGTGCGCGAGGCTGGGCGGTTCCGATGGCTACGGACATCGCATTCGTCGTGGGCTGCCTGTCGCTCCTCGGGAAGCGGCTTCCCTACGGGCTGACGGTGTTGATGCTGTCTTTGGCGATCGTAGACGATCTCGCTGCGGTCCTCGTGATTGCGGTCTTCTACACGGCGTCGATCAAGACGACATGGCTCGTCGCAGGCGCGATTGGGATCGTGATCGTCGCCGTGATGAACCGCTTGGGAATTCGCAACGTTTGGACCTACGTCCTCGTCGGTAGCTTCGTTTGGTTGTGCACCCTGAAGTCGGGGATTCACCCCACCGTTGCGGGTGTCGTGCTGGGCCTCATGTGTCCGGCCGTGCCTTGGCTCGGCGGCCCGAAGTTCCTGGGTTTTCTGCGCCATACGGACGCGACCCTTCGCAAAGAAGATACGACATTGGCCGCCGCACAACTGATGGTCGCAGAGCTGGCGTTCGCGTCGCGTGAGGCGGTCTCTCCGCTTTCCAGAATCGAGCGCGCTCTTCACCCCTGGACTGCATTCGCGATCATGCCCGTTTTCGCGCTCGCCAACGCGGGGGTTCCCGTAGAGGTCGATGACATCGGCCATCCGGTCGGGCTCGCCGTTGCGGCAGGGCTCTTCTTCGGCAAGTCGGTGGGGATCTTTGGCGCATCGTGGCTGACCGTGAAGCTCGGATGGGCCAGCCGGCCCGCCGGCGTCACCTGGCCGATGCTGGCCGGGGCCGCCTTCCTCGGCGGGATCGGCTTCACGATGGCGCTTTTCATCGCATCGCTGGGTCTTTCGGGAGAGCTCTTGGTGGCGGCGAAGATTGGGGTCATCCTGGGATCGTTCTGTAGCGCGGTCGTCGGTATGTTGATTCTCACCGCTGTCACCAAGAAAGCCTGATGCGAATATTGTGCCTCGTTGCGGTGTTGGTATGGGCCGCGGTCGGTCATGCCCAATCCGCGCCGGTCTTCTTTTCCTACAAGGGCGACTCGGGGCGCATGGTCTACGTGAATCGATTCTCGATGGTCCCACCAGAGAAGCGCGCACAGGCTCGGGCTGTGGACTTATCGCAGGTCGAGCTCCACGAAGAGCTGGCTGAGGATTTGGCGGATGCCGTCGAGGATGAGCTTCGGTATTTGAAGGACTCGGACCCCTGTAAGGAGGCGAAGGAAGAAGAGAGTGCCGGTGCCTGGCGTCACGTATGGAACCGCCATGGTCCCTGGATCCTCGCGAGCTTCGCCGCGATCGTTCTGGTGATGATGACCCCGTGGATGGTCGCTCGCACGCCGCCCGGCGTCTGGTCGCGACTTCTGATGGTGGCTCTGCCCGCGCTGGCGATGACCGCGCTCGTCGCCGTCTCGGCGACTCGAGCGACCAGCTCACTCGAAGCGGTGGAAGAGCTGGTCAAGCTCTGCGATGCCAATGAGAAGGAGGCCACGCCGAAGAAGCAGGTCGTCCGACTCAACGAGATGCACACTTACATCGAGGAGCTCTACGAAGAACAGTACCGGCAAATCGAGAACCTGAGTCAGATCGAATGAGCAAGGATGTCGACTTCAACGATACGAGCCGCTGCCCTCTGTGTGGCGCTGCGAACGAGTGTGCGATGGCTGCGGGGCGCGCCCCAGAGACGTGCTGGTGCATGACCGCTGCGATCGACCCTGACGTGATCGCCTCGATACCGCCAGACGCGCAGGGCAAAGTGTGCATCTGCGAACGGTGCGCGAGCGCGAGCAGCGACTGAGTACGCCTTCAGCCTTGTGCAGCGACTGGACCACAGGGGTTGCACTTGGTCGCGAGCTCGTCGTGCTCCACCTGAATCGTCGCATGGGAGATGGCGAATCGTTCCGCCAAGGTTCGATTCGCGGCATCGATGATACCTTGGTGGTCCGCGTCGTCGGCGATGACCAAATGCGTGGTGGCGATGTTGCGTCCGCTCGTGAGCGACCACACGTGCAGATCGTGGGCGTCGAGAACACCTGGAAGCGCCATCAAGGCGCCGGTGACCTCATCGAGGGAGATGCCTTTGGGCACGCCCTCCATGAGCACGTCGAGCGTCTCGCGGACGAGGCCCCATGCCGAGTAGAGAACCAAGCTGGCGATCACGAAGGAGGCGGCTGGATCCGCCCAGCGCCAGTCGAAGAAGTAGATCGACGCACCTGCTGCGATCGCACCGACGCTTCCGAGAGCGTCAGCCATCACGTGGAGCCATGCACCACGAACGTTCAGGTTCTGCTTCCGCCCTCCGCTCAGTATGATCAGGTTCGCGAAGTTGATGGCCAGCCCACCGAACGCGACCACGAGCATCAATCCGCCCTGTACGTCCGGGGGTTCCGCAATGCGTTCCCAGGCTTCGCGCGCGATCAGCACCGATAGGATCAGCAGAGCGGCTCCGTTGGCGAGCGCGGCCAGTATCTCCGCACGATGGAACCCGTAGGTACGGTTCGAAGTGGCCGGCCGTTGCGCCAACATCACCGCCACCAGCGAAAGGCCGAGAGCTGCGGTGTCTGAGAACATGTGCCCGGCGTCGGCGAGCAGAGCCAGCGAGTTCGCGAGCCAACCTCCGATGATTTCAGCCACCATGTAAATGGCGGTCAGCACCAGTGCGATTGCGAGGCGTCGACGGTTTCCCGCAACCTCGGCACGTGTAGCGTGGTGGTGGTGATGTTGGTGCGAGTGCCCCATTTCCAGCGGGTGCTTACCACGCCCCGGCCCTTCGAGCGATTCAGCGGCGACGGGCGTAGTGGTTTCCATCGGACTGTAGTAAAAATCTGGGCGAGGGTGGTGGCCCCCGAACTCGGAACTAAGAGGGATGCATGAGCGACAAGAAGGTGACCGACTATCCTGGAGCCGCGGCCGATGTCCAATGGGACGGCCGTCTCTGTATTCACATCGGCGAATGCGGCCGAGCCAACAACGAGCTGTTCGTGGCCGGGCGTCAGCCATGGTGCCAACCCGACCGGGTGAGCAAAGACGAAGTGGCAGACGTCGTCCTCCGCTGTCCGACGGGTGCACTCACGTACAGCCGCAAGGATGGCGGCCCGGGTGAAGCTGCCGACCCGGAGAACGTCGTCGTGATCGCGCACAACGGCCCGCTCTATCTGCGCGGTGACCTCCAGATCGACGGTGCGGCCGAGGACATGAACGGCGTGAAGTTCCGCGCAGCGCTTTGTCGTTGCGGCGCATCGAAAAACAAGCCCTTTTGCGACAACAGCCACGAGCAGGCTGGCTTCAAGGATTACGGAGCCGTCGGAGAGTCGGGCGAGGGGTTCGACGTGCCCGGGGGTCCGCTCGAGGTGAGTCGTGCGCCGAACGGCCCGCTCTTGCTCAAGGGGAATTTCACGATCGTCGCCGCGAGCGGTCGCAAGGCATGGACCGGCAAGAAGGCAGCCCTTTGTCGTTGCGGGCAATCCAAGAACAAGCCGTTCTGCGACGGAGCGCACAAGGCTGCCGGTTTCGAGGCTGAATGACTTTCTCCACCATGATGGATCGGCCGCTGTTGATCTCGGACCTCTTCGAGCATGGCCGGCGATTGTACCAAGACAGCCGGATCATCACGGTGGGTGCGGACGGCGATCGAATCGTGACCTACGCGAAGGTCGGTGACCGAACCGACCAGCTCGCAAAGGCCCTGGCTAAGCTCGGTGTAGCGAGGGAAGACCGGGTCGGTACCTTCTGCTGGAACAGCCAGGAGCACCTCGAGGCGTACTTTGCCATCTCGTCGATGGGCGCGGTGATGCATACGCTGAACATTCGGCTGTTTCCTGAACAACTCGCCTACGTGATCAACCATGCCAAGGACAAGGTCATCATTGTCGACGACACCTTGGTGCAGGTACTGGGTCAGGTGGCTGAGTCCATAAAGACCGTCGAACACATCATCGTCGTCGGAGAGGGCGACGATGCACCGCTCCGGAGTGCGCCGAACGCAACTCTTCACCGGTACGAGGCACTGTTGGCGGCCGAGTCCCCCGGGATCGAATGGCCGGTGCTCGATGAGTATGCCCCGGCGTCGATGGCCTACACCAGCGGTACGACGGGGGACCCAAAGGGCGTGGTGTACAGCCACCGCTCCACGGTGCTTCATTCCTGGGGCATCACCTCCGGTGCGGTGACCGGGCTCAACGAGAGCGACACGGTGCTGACGATCGTTCCGATGTTTCACGCCAACTGCTGGGGCCTGCCCTACGCCGGGTGGTGGGTCGGTACCGACTTTCTCCAGCCCGCACGCTTCTTGCAGCCAGAGCCGCTGGTCGCCATGATCGAGCGACACCGACCGACGTTCGCCGGGGCGGTGCCCAGCATCTGGAACGGCGTACTCCACTACGGGGAGCGAAAGGAGATCGATCTTTCCTCGTTCCGTCTGGTGATCTGCGGGGGATCCGCGGTGCCGAAGTCGTTGATGCAAGCTTTCGACGAGAAGTACGGCGTCACGATTCTTCAGCTTTGGGGCATGACGGAAACGAGTCCCCTCGGGTCCATCGCCAGTGTCCCTCCGGGAATCGAAGGAGAGGATGCCTGGACGTACCGGGTACGGACCGGTCGACCCGTCGCCGGCGTCGAGCTTCGGATCGTCGATGACGAGGGCAAGCCTCTGCCATGGGATGGCAAGTCGGTCGGCGAGATTCAGGCGCGCGGGCCCTGGGTGACGGGGAGCTACTACGGCGTCGAGGCGCCCGAGAAGTTTCAGGATGGTTGGCTACGCACCGGCGACGTGGGCTTCATCGACTCGCGCGGCTACGCGCAGATCACCGATCGCAGCAAGGATGTCATCAAGTCGGGTGGGGAGTGGATCTCGTCGGTCGAGCTCGAGAACGAGATCATCGCGCACCCCGAAGTTGCCGAAGCGGCCGTCATTGGTATCCCCGACGACAAGTGGGACGAACGGCCGCTCGCCTGCGTCGTGCGAAAGGAGGGCAGCCAGGTGACCGCCGACGATCTTCGAGCACATCTCGAAGGCAAGGTCGCGAAGTGGTGGCTCCCGGAGCATTGGGCTTTCATCGACGAGGTTCCCAAAACCAGCGTGGGCAAGTTCGACAAGAAAGCCCTCCGCGCCCAACACGCCGCCGGCGAACTCTAGGGGACACGAACCCACTCTAAAACCGCCATCTTTTCATATAGTTGGAGACCCGACTGCGAATTTCTGCTCAGCAGCAGTCGAGTTGGCTTCTCGTCTTCTCGGCAGCCACGCGTAGCAACCGAATGCTTCGTACCACCTGAGAGCGATCCCGATCCGGGATCTCCTGCAGCACCGCGTCGACGCTTCGCTCGGTGAGCTTCGTCAGTCGTTTGGCCTCGCGCCGACCCTCTGTGGTGAGTGTCACGAGGACGCGGCGCGCATCTTCGTCCGTTCGCTCCCGACGCACCCACTCGCGTGCTTCGAGCCCATCGACGAGTCGCGTCATGGCGCCTTTGGTGACTCGGCTGTGGGACGCCAGACTCGACACGTCCCATTGTCCTGCGGTCAGAGTCTGAAGCACCACGCACTGAGCCTGAGTCACCGATCCACAGCAGATTTCCTCACGCTCGAAGGAAGCGAACATGCGGCAAAACGCGATCACGTCATCGACGACTGCTGTCATTTCTTTTCAGCCGTGATCGAGTAGCTGAAGACGGTGTCTGCGAGCTCGCCGATTCGCTCTTCTCCGATCACCTCGATGGCAGCCTGCCACATCGGGTCTTGGAGGTCCGGTGTCAGCAACGGCCCGGCCGGCGTCCTCGTAAACTCGATGTTCTCGAAGCCTGCGTCTCGCATGAAACCCAGGTACTCTTCCTCCGTCGACGCGCCGCCGACGCATGCGATCCAGCTCATCGCCAGGTCTGCAATCACCTCGGGAAGCGGTTCACTCAACACGATGTCGCTCACTGCTAGCCGTCCGCCCGGCTTCAACACCCGATACGCTTCCCGGAAGACTTGCGCCTTGTCCGGGCTGAGGTTGATGACGCAGTTCGAGATCACGACGTCGGCGGTATCCGACGCGATGGGCAGGTTCTCGATGAAGCCCTCGCGGAACTCGACCGTCCTTGCGTAGCCCGCGTTGACCGCGTTCGTTCTCGCGCGCTCCAGCATCTCCGGCGTCATGTCGACACCGATGAAGCGCCCTTCGGGACCGAGCTTCTCGGCCGAGATCAGAGCATCGAAGCCCGCCCCGGACCCGAGATCGACCACGGTCTCTCCAGCCTTCAGGGCGGCGAGGGCGCCAGGGTTTCCGCAGCCAAGGCCCAGGTTCGCATCGGCGGCGGTGCCGGTGATCTCTCGTTCGCTGTAACCGATCCGCGCGGCCGTGCCGGCGCGCGCGTCCTCGGTTGTCGGTTCGCAACAGGTTGTCGTCTTGGGTGCAGTAGGTCCGCAACAACCAACGCCCTGTTTGGCCACCTCAGCGTATCCCTCCCTTACCACCTCGTGAACTCGTTCCTTGTCCATCCGCGCCTCCGATGGTTGAGTTATGCAACTAAATGGTTGCATGGGTCAACTAGTTTTCGCAGAGAATTCGCAGTTGGGACTGTAAGTATATGGAAAGATGCGGGTTTTTGAGGGGGTTCGTGTCCCGCTAAAGGAAGCGGAGGAGGGTGTCGCGGAACATCTTGGGGGATTCGCGATGCGGCCAGTGACCGGCGTCGGGGATCACGAGGACCTCCGCGCCCTGGGTGAAGAACGCCTGGGACTTCTTGTACGGGCCGATGTGGCCGCCAAAGTCGTTTCCGCCAGCGACGAGGAGCCCGCGCGTGTCGAGGGGAGGGCTGAGCTCGCGCAAAGACCGCTCAGGCTTCCGGAACATCGCTCGGTAGTAGTCGATGGCGCCGTTCAGCACTGCAGGGTCGGAGAACACGCTTTTCACGCGAGCCACCGAGGCGTCCCTGTCCACTCCTCGCCACGTGGGTGCCCAGCGCCGATAGATCCGGTCGATGTACGCGAAATCGTTTCGGCGGGTGCCAGCCTCCGACCAGGGCATCTGAAAGTAGATGAAATGCCGTGCGAGGACCGCCAAGCCAAGTGCTTGCAGCGCGTTCCTAGGCTTCAGCGTGAGGGGATGCGGGATCGCGATCGCCACCAGCGCATCGACGCGTTCCGGAGCAAGTGCCGCAGCCCCGTAAACGAGGGTCGCCCCCCAGTCGTGGCCGACGAGCGAAGCCGAGTCGATCGATAACGCGTCGAGCAAACCCACCGCATCCTCCGCGAGCGTCAACGCATCGTAGGGCCGACCCGGGACAAAGGTGTCGGGATGGTACCCGCGGAGGTAGGGAACGATGGTCCGATACCCCGCCTCGACGAGGGCCTGCGCCACATCGTCCCACGACTGCGGAGTGTCGGGAAACCCATGGAACAACACGACCACCGGTCCATCGCCTGCATCGTGGTACCGCCAGGTCTGTTCGCCCCGGGTGACGTTTCGGAACTCCGATTCGTTCAGCAACACGATTGACCTCGCTCACCCGAGCGCGTACCACGGGGGCGGACGAACCGGGATGGCTGAGCCTAACCCAAGGCTCGCCCACTCGGCTATCTCAGAAGAGGCAGGCCC